>NZ_VLJG01000007.1:0-30415 GCF_007829415.1 Aminobacter sp. J44
CCTTCAGTTTGTTGACAAACCCTCGACGCACCTTTCCGGAGCCCGAGATTCACGGAACGTCTCAGATTCAAAGTGAGAACGGATCGGAATCAACAAGCCTGATTTGAAGGCTCGCGGAACTTTGTCAGCAGTCTGAAGGCCGGCTCTGCCGGCCTTTTTTGTTGTCTGCATGCCGCCCCGCGTTACCTTTGGGAGTAAGGAACAGGGGAGACACCATGCTACCAGTTCGCCTGCTACTTGCCGCTACGGCCTTCGTTGCCTGGATGGGCACGGCCTATGCGACCTCACTGGAGGAGGGCAGGCGGCTCACCGAGGCCTTCATCGGCGGACAGGCCGACACGCTCATCGACAGGATGACACCGCAGATGCGCGAAGCGGTTGTATCCGCTGAAGCTCTGCACGCGCTGCGCGACGAAGTCGAGGCGACATGGGGCGCGGAAAAGGACGCGTCCGAGCAACTTTTTCGCGAGAACGCCTATTCGATCTACATCCGCCGTGGCGTTCACGAGAAATCGGATGTACCGCTGATCACCCAGTTTTCCTTCGACCGCGAAGGAAAGATCGCCGGCTTCTTTGTCCGCGCTGCCACTCGACCCGCTGCATCGCGCTTCGAGGAATACGAGACAAAAGCAAGGCTGCGGCTTCCCTTTAACGGTGAATGGTATGTCTATTGGGGTGGGCGCATGGTTGAGGACAACTACCATGCCGCAGATCCCGGCCAGCGCTATGCGGTAGATTTCCTCGTCAAGGAGAAGAACTGGTCGCATGCGGGCGAGGGGAAGTCCCAGAGCGACTACTACTGCTGGGGCCGGCCGGTCCTGGCTCCCGCTGACGGAACGGTGGTGACAGCTGTCAACGATCTGCCCGACCAGATGATTGGCGCGGCAGATCCGCAAAATCCGGCCGGCAACCATGTCGTCATCGACCTTGGCAATGACGAATACCTTTTCCTCGCACACATGCGGCGAGGAACGATATCGGTGAAGGCCGGAGACAGGGTGACTTCAGGCCAGCCGATCGGGGTGTGCGGCAACAGCGGCAACACGTCCGAGCCGCACCTGCACATGCATCTGCAGACGACGCCGGAGCTTGGCAATGGCGAAGGGCTGCCGATGCAGTTCGTCAACTATCGGGCGGAAAATCCGGTCGAGCGGGGCGAGCCGCAGCGCGGGGAGCGAGTTTCGTCGCAGTAGGTTTCCCGATCAGCGCGCAAGGTGCCGGAATGCGGCGACCACCTGCTCATAGACCTTGCGCTTGAAGGGGACGATCAGCTCGGGCAGGTCCGCCATCGGCTTCCATGCCCAAGTGTCGAATTCGGCAGTATGCCCACCCGGCGGCGGATTGATCGCGATTTCGCTCTCGTCGCCCTCGAAACGGAAGGCGAACCATTTCTGTGCCTGGCCCCGATACTTGCCCTTCAGGGCGATGCCCACCAGCTCCGGCGGCAGGTCGTAATTGATCCAGTCTGGTGCCTCGGCGAGCAGCGAGACGGTGCGCATGCCCGTTTCCTCGTAGAGCTCGCGCAGCGCGGCTGGCAGCGGATCCTCGCCTTCGTCAATGCCGCCCTGCGGCATCTGCCAGAGCTTGTCTGAGCCGGCCATCTCGCTGTCCGACAGAACGATGCGGCGCCCGGTCCAGACGAGACCGTCACTGTTCAGCACCATGACGCCGACGCAGCGGCGATAGGGCAGGCTCTCGGGGTCCACCGGCTTTCGGGTCTCGTTCATTGCATTCATTCCATTTCCGGATCGCGCGCTAGCGCCGAGACGGGGACGATCTCGATGCCGCGCCGCTTTGCTTCCTGCGCCCAGACGGAGACGGCGTCAACCGTGGCGCTAAAGGCAGAGCCGGTCGCGACCGCATATCCCTTGGCGCGGGCAGTACGCTCGGCATCGTCGAGCTTCGCCAGCACCGCCGCGTGCTCCCGCTCGGTGTCGATAGTAAGGTCAGCGGCGGCGTAGGGCACGCGCGTGACCAGCGCGAGTTCCGGCGCCAGCGTGCGGGCAGACGAGCCGTCGTCGAGATACATCAGGCCGCGCTTGCCGAGTTCGGCCATGAAGGGGGAGAAAGCGGCTCGATCAGTGACGAATCGCCCGCCCATGTAGTTCATCACGCCGGTATAGTTGGTGATCCGGCCGAGCGTTGCGTAGAGCCGGTCCCGGTTCTCCTCGGGGCCGGCATCAACCGTCAGTGTATTGCGGCCGGGATCGACCGACGGATAGTCGAACGGCTCCAGCGGCACCTGCAGTACGATTTCGTGGCCCTTCTGGCGGGCTGCCTGCATCCAGCGGTCAAGGCTGTTGCCGCCGCTGGCAAAGGCAAGCGTCACCTCGGGCGGCAGTTTGCTGATGGCCTCCTGCGTGCCGGTCTGCGAGACGCCAAGACCACCGATGACGATTGCGACGCGCGCGCCGCGTGCGCCGGACCATGGCCGGGCATAGACGTCGAACGGACGGCGACCGTCGGCGGCGCGGATCGGCAGCAGGCCATAGTCCGACTCTTCGACGAGGTCCCGGTCGGGCAGGTGGGCGACGCGCGGGTCCTGCCCGGTCTTCGCGGTCGGGTCGCGGACGATGATGCCGCCGTTACCGCTCTCGGCAGCCTTGGGAACCTTGATGATGGCGGGACCGGAAGAAGAGCCGGACGAGGAAGGATAGGCCGCAGGCGCCTCATCAGCGCCGCTGGTGAGGTTTTCGACCGTTTCCGGGGTGGTTACCACCACCTGCGGCGGCGTGCGATAGGGACGCTCGCGTAAGGCGATGAGCGAGGAGGAAACGACAAGAGCGAAGCCAACGAGGCAGTAGACGATTTCCCCACGGCCAAAGCCGCGGCCGGACGAAGGCCGCTGGCGCTGCCCCGGCAGGCCCAGCGGCTTATCGATTTCCCGATCTCGAAGTCGCTCGTTCACGAAATGCGCTGCCCCCCAAGCCAGGCCGACTCGCGAATCCGCGCCGGAAGTCTGGTGAGACGCCGGCGCGGGTTTAACTCGGGCCGGTCCGGAGACCGGCTGACGCAACTCTTACTGCTGTTCCTGCTCCAGGACCGCGTGGTACGGGTTCGGCGGGAACGCGGCGTGACTCTCGACGCCACGCAGGAGGTCGTAGGCGTACTTGAGCTGGACGTCGTCCTTCGGATCCGGCGGGACATAGGCCGCGGAGCCCGAACCTTCCTCGCTCTCCAACTGACCCTTGATGTGGCCGCGAAGCTCGGACTCGCCGCGCGAGACGTCACGACCGGCAAGATCCTCGGGCAGCGGCTGCTCGACCTTGATGTCCGGCGTGATGCCCTTGCCCTGGATCGAGGTGCCTGACGGCGTGTAGTACAGCGCTGTGGTCAGGCGCAGCGCGCCGTTCTCGGCCAGCGGGATGATCGTCTGAACCGAACCCTTGCCAAAGGACTGGGTGCCGACGATCGTCGCACGGCGGTGATCCTGCAGGGCGCCCGCCACGATTTCCGAAGCACTCGCCGAACCGCCGTTGACGAGCACGATCAGCGGCTTGCCGTCGATTGCGTCGCCTGCACGAGCGTCGAAGCGGGTGATGTTCTTCGGGTCGCGACCGCGGGTCGAAACGATCTCGCCGCGTTCGAGGAAGGTGTCGCTGACGCTGACCGCCTGATCGAGCAGACCGCCGGGGTTCAGTCGCAGGTCGAGCACGTAGCCCTTCAGCTTGTCGCCGGGGATCTGCTTCTTGATGTCGGCGATCGCGTTCTGCAGGTCATCGTAGGTCTTCTCGGTGAACGAGTTGATCTTGAGATAACCGATGTCTTCCTCGACGCGGTGACGCACCGCGCGAACCTTGATGACGTCGCGGACAATCTTGAGCTTGATCGGCTCGGTTGCGCCTTCGCGCAGGATCGTCAGCTCGATCGGCGTCTTGACGGCGCCGCGCATCTTGTCGACCGCCTCGGACAGCGTCATGCCGCGGACCTCGACGCCGTCGATCTCGGCGATCAGGTCGCCGGCCAGCACACCCGCACGGGCAGCCGGGGTGTCTTCGATCGGCGCGATGACCTTGACGAGCTCGTTCTCCATCGTGACCTCGATGCCGAGGCCGCCGAACTCGCCGCGCGTCTGCACGCGCATGTCCTTCGCCGCTTCAGGATTGAGATAGGACGAATGCGGATCGAGCGAGCTCAGCATGCCCTGGATCGCGCTCTCGACCAGTTTCTGGTCTTCCGGAGGCGTGACGTACTGGGCGCGGACACGCTCGAAGATGTCGCCAAAGATCGCAAGCTGGCGATAGGTATCCGAGCCAGCTGCATTCGCCATCGTGCCACCGGCGCCGTGAATCAGGCTCATGGCGGAAGCGCCCACCAGCGCACCGGCACACAGAAGCGACAACTTACGTACCATTTTCTGTCCTTCCAACAGTGCTCTCCGTCCACCAAGGGGCCGGATCGACGGGTTTCCCTTCCTTGCGGAACTCGACATAGAGTTCCGGACCGGCATCTGACCCTCCGAAGGCGACGGCGCTTGCAACCCGCGTCTCACCCATCATGCCGACAGGTTCACCTGCCAGGACAGACTGGCCCGGGACCACGCTGATTCGACCCATTCCCGCCAGAACCACATGATAGCCGTCGCCGGCATTCAGTATCAAGAGTTGCCCATAGGAGCGGAACGGGCCGGCGTACAGTACCGAGCCGTTAACCGGAGCAGTAACGATTGCTGTCGAATGTGTCGCGAGCATGTCGCCCTGCAAGGTTCCGCCACTGCCGTCGGGCTCGCCGAAGCGGCGGTCGATGCGGCCGGCGACCGGCAGATTGAGCTGGCCGAGCATAGCGGAGAAGGGCGCTTTAGGCGCCGGCAGTTGCTGGGTCGGCGCGCTCCAGCGCGGCGATTCCGCGGCTTCGCGGCCTGCGGCGGCAGCCTTTTCCTCCGCTTGCCGCGCGGCGATCTCGATTTCGCCTTCGAGCGCGTCGATCAGCTCGCGCAGAGATACGGCCTGCGAGCCAAGCTCCTCGATGCGCGCCTTCTCGGCGAGAAGATTCTGCTCCGACGCCTCCTGCAGCTTCTGCTTTTCTTCAAGAAGAAGTGATAGGCGCTTCTGCTCCTCGGCCTGCTCGGCGACCGTCGCGAGCAGGCGCTTGCGCTCGCTGGTGATCGAGGCGACGAGGCGCGACAGCTCCTCGAGATCGCCCAGCAGGATCTCGGTCTCGCCGCGTAGTTCCGGCACGACGGCAGCGAGCAGGATTGACGAGCGGACGGATGAGAGCGCGTCTTCAGGCCGAACGAGAATGGCCGGCGGCGGGTTCAACCCCATGCGCTGCAGCGCGCCCAGCACCTCGGCCAGCACGCCGCGGCGTTCGTGAAGTGACGCCCGAAGTCCCTGCTCCTGGATGTGCAGGGCTTCCAGCTTTCCTGCAATGTCGTCGGCCTCGGTCGCCAGCTTGCGTTCGGTCTTGGCTGCCTGGACGAGCGCCGCGCTCAGCGAGGCGTGGTCCTTGCGGATCGCGGCGATTTCCTCAGCGATCTTCGCGGCCCGCTCTTCGGAAACCGAAAGCTCCTGCGTGATGCGGGCATATTCCTCGGCGGTCGCCGTGCGCTTCGCCTCGAGCTCGGTCGCGGCGGCGGTTGCTTCCTGCGCACGCACCTGCCCCACGCCGGCCAAAGGGGCCAGCGCGGCGCACGCCGCAGCGAATAGCATCTGCCTTGCCGTTCGGTTCATCGGTCCGCGCTTTGTCCTGCCGCCGAGACTAGAGCCCCATCGTTAACGAAACATCAACCAATCGCCGATGGGTGCGCTCATTAGCTGCGGTGGTAGGGGTGGCCGGAAAGAATGGTCGCAATGCGGTAGAGCTGTTCGGCGAGCATTACTCGCACCAGCTGGTGCGGCCAGGTTTGCGCGCCGAAGGAGAGCACATAGTCGGCGGAGGCGCGGCTTTCGGGCGCGTGGCCGTCCGGCCCGCCGATGGCAAAGACGAGATGCTTGCGCCCGGAATCGCGCAGGGAGGCGACCTTTTCGGCGAGTTCTTCGGAGGTGGGGTTCTTGCCGCGCTCGTCGAGGATGAACAGCGCCGCGTCGCCGCGGTGCTGGGCAAGGCTTGCAGCCTCTTCCCTCTTGCGCTCGTCTGCCGACTTGGCGCGGCTTTCGGCGATTTCGGACACGCCGGAGAATTCGAGCCCGATGGCCGGGCCCGTCTTGGCAAGACGGGTCAGATAGCGCTCAGCAAGTTCTCTCTCGGGGCCGGCCTTCATCCGGCCCACGGCGTGAATGCTCAAGCGCATGCCTGCCTTCTCCATCCACCCCCGCAGGGGTATGCGTCAGTGGACGGTATCGTCCTCAAGATCCGGCGTAAGCCACATCTTCTCGATGTTGTAGAATTCCCGGACTTCCGGACGGAAGACATGGACGATGATGTCGCCGGCATCGATCAGGACCCAGTCGGCGCTGGACAGACCCTCAACGCGCGGATAACCGAGCCCGCCATCTTTCATGGCGGTCATGAGATGTTCGGAGATCGCAGCGACATGACGGTTGGAGCGCCCCGACGCGATGACCATGTAGTCACCGAGACTGGACTTTCCCTGCAGATCGATTTTGACGATATCTTCGGCCTTGGAGTCTTCCAGACTGGCAAGGACGAGGTCGAGGGCGCGGGAGATTTCGGCGATGCCGTCAACTCCGGCCGTTGAAGGCTTGCTAGAGGCCTCCTTCTGCAATGCTGTTCTCAGTGTCTTTCCTTTCTGACAAGAACAACCTGTGGGCATAGTTGGCCCAACAGGAACTAAATAGGCAGAGTCCCGGTCTGGTTTCAAGACCGCCTTATGGTCGCGGGTCTAGGGCCGCCCTTCGCCCCGGAGGGCCGTGGATGAGAGCGATGAGCGTGGACCGTGGATGAAGGTCCATGCCGGCGGCCGCAGGCGCGAAAGCGCCGCTGCATCCCGCTCGTTTACGCGGGCATAATCAAATGTCTTCGCCATCTTCGACGAAATCAGCGATAGGGTCGAACCCGGCCGGTCGACCACCGCGATCGGCACGCTCCTGACAATCTGCTGCCAGTTCTGCCAGCGGTGGAACTGGGCGAGGTTGTCGGCGCCCATGATCCAGACGAAGTCGACGCCCGGATTGCGCGACAGCACCAGCGCGATGGTGTCAGCCGTGTAGCGGACATTGAAGCTCGCCTCGAACGCCGTCACCTTGATGCGCGGGTCCTCCGCAAAGGCTTCTGACAGGTCGATGCGTTCGGCGAGCGGCTGGATCGCCTTGCCGGCCTTCAGCGGATTGCCGGGGGTGACCATCCACCAAAGCTGGTCGAGGCCGAGCGTGCGCAAGGCAATCTCGGCGACGAGCGCATGCCCGGCATGCGGCGGGTTGAACGATCCGCCGAACAGGCCGACCTGCATGCCTTTCTCGACATGCGGCATGCGCAGATAGCTGGCGGGGACGTTCGCGATCAACTGGGGCGGACCTGCCCGTTGCCGCGCACGCGGTACTTGAACGACGTCAGCTGCTCGACGCCCACCGGTCCGCGCGCGTGCATGCGGCCGGTTGCGATGCCGATCTCGGCGCCCATGCCGAACTCACCGCCGTCGGCGAACTGGGTCGAGGCGTTGTGCAGAAGGATCGCGGAGTCGATCTCGTTGAAGAAGCGCTCGACCGCGGCCGGGTCCTCGGCGACGATTGCCTCGGTGTGATGTGAGGACCAGCGCTCGATATGGTCGATCGCCTCGCCGACGCCATCGACCAGCTTCACCGAGATGATCGCATCGAGATACTCGGTCGCCCAGTCCTGTTCCTGCGCAGGCACGGCCGCGTCGAACAGCTTCATTACTTCGTCGGTGCCGCGGATCTCGCAGCCAGCGGCATGCAGCTTCTGCAGGATCGGCACGAGATGCGTGGAAGCTGCGGCACGGTCGACCAGCAGTGTCTCGGTCGCGCCGCAGATGCCGGTGCGGCGCATCTTGGCGTTGAGCGCGATCTCGACGGCCATGTCGACCTTCGCCGACTTGTCGATGTAGAGGTGGCAGATGCCCTCGAGATGGGCGAAGACCGGCACGCGCGCTTCGTTTTGTACGCGCTCGACCAGCGAGCGCCCGCCGCGCGGCACGATCACGTCTATGTTGCCGCCGAGGCCCTTCAGCATCTCGCCAACGGCGGCGCGGTCGGTGGTGGGCACCAGCTGGATCGCATCCTCGGGCAGGCCGGCGGCTTTGAGCCCCTTGACCAGGCAGGCGTGGATCGCCTTCGACGAATTGGCGCTGTCGGAGCCGCCACGCAAAATCACGGCATTACCCGCCTTGAGGCAGAGCGCGCCGGCATCAGCCGTCACGTTTGGGCGGCTCTCGTAGATGACGCCGATGACGCCGAGCGGCGTCCGTACGCGTTCGATGTGGAGCCCGTTGGGGCGGTCCCACTCGGCGATGGTCTCGCCAACCGGATCCTTGAGCTCCGCAATCGCGCGGATGCCGTCCTCGATCGCGCGGATGCGGCCTTCGTTCAGCTTCAGGCGATCCATCATCGCCGGCGACAGGCCGGCAGCCTCGCCGTTGGCGATGTCGATGGCGTTCGCCTTGATGATCGCCTGCATGTTCTCGCGCACGGCGTGAGCCATGGCGATGAGGGCGGCGTGCTTGCGCTCGGCGCTGGCGAGCGCGAGTGGCCGAGCGGCGGCGCGGGCCTTGCGGCCAACCTCCGCCATCACCGCAACCACTTCCTGGGTGTTGGTCTCGCGCTTATCCAGCATGATCCACCTCTACTTCCAGTGCCTGCGACGTCACCATGTCGTCGCGATGCACCATGGCCGCCCGCGCCTGATGGCCAAGGACGGCCTCGATTTCCGCAGTCTTCAGTCCAGCGATCCTTACGGCATCCGCCGCATCGTAAGCAACAAGCCCGCGTGCGATCTCGCGCCCGTCAGGGGCGAGGATCGCCACCGTATCACCGCGCGAGAAATTGCCTGAAACGAGGGTGACGCCGGCCGGCAGCAGCGACTTGCCCGAGGCGAGTGCGCGCACCGCACCCGCGTCAACCGTGATGCGGCCAGCCGGCTCGAGATTGCCCGCGATCCACGACTTGTAGCCGCGCACCGGGTGCGGCGAAGCGGCAAAGAAGGTCGCGCGCTCGCCGGCGTCGATCGCCTTCAGCGGGTTCATGCGCGCACCCAGCGTGATGATCATGCTGGTGCCGGCAATCGTCGCGATCTTGCCGGCGTCGATCTTGGTGCGCATGCCGCCGCGCGAGAGTTCCGATGCCGCGCCGCCCGCCATCGCCTCGATCTGCGGCGTGATGCGATCGACATAGGGAATGAACTTCGCGTCCGGATTGTTCGCCGGCGGCGCGTCGTAGAGGCCATCGATGTCGGACAACAGGACCAGCAGGTCCGAGTTCATCATCGTCGCGACGCGAGCGGCGAGGCGGTCGTTGTCGCCGTAGCGGATTTCCGACGTTGCCACGGTGTCGTTCTCGTTGATGACCGGCACCGCCTTGAGCTTCAGCAGCGTTGAGATGGTGGCGCGGGCGTTGAGGTAGCGGCGGCGCTCCTCGGTGTCGCCGAGGGTGACGAGAATCTGGCCCGACTTCAGCCCGCGTTCGCGCAGCTCCTCGGACCAGGCGCCTGCGAGCGCGATCTGGCCGACGGCCGCGGCCGCCTGGCTTTCCTCGAGCGGCAGCGAGCGGGCAGTAAGGCCCAGGATGGTGCGGCCGAGCGCGATAGCGCCCGACGACACGACGAGTACCTCAGTGCCCTCAGCGGCCAGCGCGGCAATGTCGTCGACCATGCTCGACAGCCAGTCCCGCTTGAGGCCCTTCTTCCGGTCAACCAGCAGCGCCGAACCGATCTTCACGGTGATGCGACGGAAATCCTTGAGCGGGCGGGCAGTCATGGTCTGGGGCTTTCGTAGCAGTGAGGGTAGGCTGAACTATTTCTTCCAGCGATCGTCTTCCTTGACCGGCGCTTCCTCGGCGCGGGTCTCCTCTACGACCGAGATCAGTGCGCGCAGCGCCTCATCGACGCCCTCGCGCGAGACGGCCGAGATCATCAGCGGCGTGCGGCCGCTCGCGCGCTTCAGCGACGCCGCCTTCTTCTTGCGGCTCTCATCGTCCAGCGTGTCGACCTGGCTCAGCGCCACGATCTCCGGCTTCTCGTCGAGGCCGTGGCCGTAGGCTTCGAGTTCGGCGCGAACCGTCTTGTAGGCCTTGCCGGGGTTCTCTTCCTGCGCCGAGACAAGGTGCAGCAGCACGCGGGTGCGCTCGACGTGACCGAGGAAACGGTCGCCGATACCGATGCCTTCATGCGCGCCTTCGATAAGGCCCGGAATGTCGGCGATGACGAATTCGCGGGCGTCGATGCGGGCAACGCCGAGGTTCGGGTGCAGCGTCGTGAACGGATAATCCGCGATCTTCGGCTTTGCCGCCGTCACAGCCGACAGGAAGGTCGACTTACCGGCATTCGGAAGGCCGACGAGGCCAGCATCCGCAATGAGCTTCAGTCGCAGCCAAATGGTGCGCTCCTCACCCGGCAGGCCGGGATTGGCGCGGCGCGGTGCCTGGTTGGTCGAGGTCTTGAAGTGCTGGTTGCCGAAGCCGCCATTGCCGCCGCGCGCAAGCAGGAAGCGCTGGCCGACCTCGGTCAGGTCGCAGATCAGCGTCTCGTTGTCTTCCTCGAAGATCTGGGTGCCGGCCGGAACCTTCAGCACAACATCGGCGCCCTTGGCGCCGGTGCGGTTGCGGCCCATGCCGTGCATGCCGGTCTTGGCCTTGAAGTGCTGCTGGTAGCGATAGTCGATGAGCGTATTGAGGCCGTCGACGACCTCCGCCCAGACGTCGCCGCCGCGCCCGCCATCACCACCGTCGGGGCCGCCGAACTCGATGAATTTTTCGCGGCGGAACGATACCGAGCCGGCGCCTCCGTCGCCGGAGCGGATATAGACCTTGGCCTGATCGAGAAATTTCATCTGAGTAACAGTCTGCTGCTTGCTCTGGTGTGAAGTGCCTGCTCTAGCCTAAGAGCAGCACGGAATCACGCCGAAATCGGCGCGGGTGGGGTGAATGGCATGAAATGCGTCAGCTATAACATCCAGTTCGGCTTTGGCGAGGACGCCAGATTCGATCTGGAACGGATCGTTCAACGCCTGCACGGCGCCGACGTTATCGCGCTTCAGGAAGTGACGCGCAACAGTCCCGCCAACGAGCATCGGGATCTTGTCGCGGATATTCGCGCCATGCTTCCCGAATATTTTGCCGTCTACGGGCCGAATTTCGAGGCCGAGGTTGCGTCGCGCATCGAGAACGGCCGCGCCATCGACGTGCGCCTGCAGTTCGGCAACATGATCCTGTCGAAGACGCCGATCCTCGTCTCCCGCAACATCCTGCTGCCGCGCACGCGCAGCTACGACAAGGTCAACCTGCAGCGCGGAGCGCTGGAGGCGGTGATCGACACGCCGTTTGGCGCGACGCGCTTCTACTCCGTGCATCTGGACCATCGCGGCGCCGACGAGCGCCTGCGCCAGATCGACTTCCTGATGGAGCGCCTGATCAGCTACCCGGTCGAGGGCGGCGGCGTCACCGGAATCTGCGAAATGGGCTACGCCGAGCCGCCGGTACCGGAGGGCTACGTGCTGATGGGCGACTTCAACATGCTGCCGGGTTCCCGGGAATACACCGCGGTGACGGGCCGGCCGGACCACGAGTTCGGCACGCCGATGGTGGCGCGTTACGCCGTGGATGCCGCGCTCTTGCCGAACGGCGATACCCGGCCGACCTGCGTCAATCTCGGCGACCCGAAGGACGCGAGCCTGCACAAGCGCCTCGACTACTGCTTCGTCCATCCGACGCTTGTGTCGCGCGTGAAGTCCGTCAGCGTCGATTTCGACGCCGTAGGTTCCGACCACAAGCCGGTCTGGATCGAGCTGGCCTGATTTCACAGCTGGCCCCAGCTTCTGAGGCTCACCCAGGTCCGGCGATCCAGCGCGTAGCGCTCGACGGTGACGCGGCCTGCAGACAACGATTCCAGCATGCCCTGTCCGGCGTACTGGAAGCCGCACTTGTGGATCACGCGGCGCGAGGCCGAGTTGGTGACGCGGCAGGAGGCATTCAGGCGCTCGATCGCCGTCGCGCGGAAGGCAAGGTCGACCAGCGCATGTGCCGCCTCGGTCGCGTAGCCGTTGCCCCAGTAGCGTTCACCGATCCAGTAGCCGAGCTCAAGGCCATGCTCTCCCGCATAGAGGCCCGCGCAGCCGATGAAGGCGCCGGTCTCGGCCAGGGCGATGGCGTAGGAGCAGCCGGCGCGCTGGCGGGTACGGGATGCCTCGACGAAAGCACGCGCGTCCTCTTCGTCATAAGGATGCGGCATGCGGCCGAGCATGTTGGCGATGCGGCGGTTGTTCGCGAGCTGCGCCAGCTCCGGCACGTCATCGATGTGCGGCGGGCGCAGAACGAGCCGCTCCGTCACCAGGACGGGGCACTCGATCCGGGGACTTTCGTCTTCGACTTCTTCCTTTTCGGCAACCATGACTTTCCTCCAGACAAAGAAAAAGGGGAGATGGCGACCCATCTCCCCTGATCCTTTTCCGGACTGTCCGGACACCGGTTCCCGAGATGGGGCGCCGGTGTTCTGGTGCGGATCCGGCTTACTCCGCTGCTTCCTTGATCGGATTGACCGATACGTAGGTGCGACCGTTGGCTTTGCGCGCAAACGAAACAGCGCCCTCGGCAGTCGCGAAAATCGTATGGTCCTTGCCAATGCCGACGTTCACGCCCGGGTGCCACTTGGTGCCGCGCTGACGAATGATGATGTTGCCCGGAATGACGACCTCGCCACCGAACTTCTTCACGCCAAGGCGCTTCGATTCTGAATCGCGACCGTTACGCGAGGAACCGCCAGCTTTCTTATGTGCCATGGGATTACTCCTTCAGTTCCCGAATTACTCTGCGTCTGCTGCAGCTGCAGCTTCGGTCTTCTTCGAAGCCTTCTTCGCGGCGGCCTTCTTCGGCTGTGCACCAGCGGTCAGGATCTCGGTGACCCGGACGGTGGTGAGCTCCTGGCGATGGCCGCGCTTGCGGCGCGAGTTCTGGCGGCGACGCTTCTTGAATGCGATGACCTTCGGGCCACGGCCCTGCTCGACGACCTCAACGGCAACCGAAGCACCCTCAACGAAGGGTGCGCCGATGGTGACGTTGTCGCCTTCGCCGTAAGCGAGAACTGCGCCGAGAGTGACGATCTCGCCAACTTCGCCTGCGACCTTCTCGATCTTCAGGACGTCGTCAGCGGCGACGCGGTACTGCTTACCGCCGGTCTTGATGACTGCGAACATTTTTTGCCTTTCGCTGTTCGTCCGGCCTTGATCACGAGTGACCTTGCCGTCTTTTTGTCAGTCGGTTTCGGGTGAACGTTTTCGCGCCAGATAAACGCAACAAACGACCGGCGCGGAAATCTCCTCGCCGGATTTGCCGTCCCGATACAGGAGTTGGCAAATCGAGTCAAGGAAACATCGGCGTTGCTGCATTTGCCCTTTCGGCATCGAGAGGCTAAGGGCCGAACAACGGGGCCGTTTGCAGCGCCCCGCGACTATGAAAGGACAGCGAAATGGCCGACGACGAGGAATATGTCTACGACGAAGCGACCGGCGAGTGGCTCCCGGCTTCCGAGATCGCGGCGCGCATCGCTGGCAGCGCCGCAGAGGTCCGTGATGCCCTCGGCAACGTTTTGGCCAATGGCGACGCGGTTGTCCTGATCAAGGACCTCAAGGTCAAGGGTGCTGGCCAGACGCTGAAGCAGGGCACGCTCATCAAGTCGATCCGCCTGACCGACAATCCGGAAGAGATCGACTGCAAGCACGACGCGATCAAGGGCCTCGTCCTGCGCACCGAATTCGTGCGCAAGCGCTAAACCTAGACCGCGGCGGAATGGCGGGCGGCGCCGGTCGAGAAGTAACGGTCGAACCGCGCCGCAGCCAGCCGCACCAGAGGCCGCTGCATCTGCGGCACCATATAGAAGTCACCGTCGCGCACGAGCAGGGGATCGTCTTCCTGCGCCACCAGCGCGGCCTCAGCGAGCACCGCACGCGCGGCGGAGCCGAACTTCTCAAGCGCCTCGGTTGCCGAGAAGCGGAAGTCGCACATCAGCCGCTCGATCACCCAGCCGCGCATGACGTCGTCGTCGGTGAAGGCGACGCCGCGAGCGACCGCCAGTGTGCCGGCATCGACGCGGCGCTGGTATTCGGCTGTCGCCGGCACATTCTGGGCATAGCCCTGGCGGAAGCGGCTGATCGAGGACGGCCCAAGGCCGATCAGCGTCTCGCAATCATCGTCGGTGTAGCCTTGGAAGTTGCGGCGAAGCGTGCCGTTGCGCGCGGTGACCGCCAGCGAATCCTGCGGCAGGGCGAAATGGTCGAGGCCGATGACGTCGTAGCCTTCCTCGGCGATGATGCTCGCGGCCGCAAGCGACTGGGCAAGCCGCTGCTCCGAGTTGGGCAGTGCAGCTTCGTCGATCATCTTCTGGTGCTTCTTGAACCACGGCACATGCGCATAGCCAAACAGGGCGATGCGGTCCGTGCGCAGCGACAGCACCTTGCGGATCGTCGCCTCGACGCTTTCGAGCGTCTGGTGCGGCAGGCCGTAGAGGACGTCGAGATTGACGGATGGCACGCCGCGGGCGCGCAGGCCGTCGACCACCGCCTTGGTATCTTCAAAGCTCTGGTCGCGGTTGATCGCCTTCTGGACCCGCTCATCAAAGTCCTGGATGCCGAGGCTGGCGCGGGTAAGCCCGATCGAGGCGAGCGCGTCGAGCTTTTCCTCGGTGATGTCGTTCGGGTCGATCTCGACGCTGATTGCGGCATCCGCGCTGAAGCGGAACTCGCCGCGCAGCGTGTTCATGATCGCGGTGAGGTCTTCGGGTGACAGCAGCGTCGGCGAACCGCCGCCGAAATGAAGAGCGGCAACCTCGCCACGGCCCCCGACGAGCTTCCCGGCGATGGCGATCTCGGCGATGAGGCTCTTCACAAAGCTGGCGACCGGATCGTAGCGGTTCGTCTGCTTGGTGTGGCAGGCGCAGAACCAGCACAACCGGTCGCAATAGGGAACGTGGATATATAAGGAGAGGCGATCGCCCTCGGGGATCGCTGAGATCCAGCTGGAGACGGTGCCGGCATCGATTCCCGCGTGGAAGTGCGGCGCGGTCGGGTAGCTGGTGTACCTGGGCGCGGTATCTGGACGCATCGGCTTGCCTTTCATGTCCGTTCCATCCCACATTCACGTCAGGAAAGGCTCCCCGCGTTGACCTGGATCAAGGAAATGCCGGGGCAGACAAACTGACGCGGAGCTAGAACAAGGTAAGAGTGCTATAGGCCCGCGTGGGAGGGATGGCACTTGAAGAGCGACAATGGAATTGCGCAAGGACATCCATTCGGACGGCATCCCGCTCCTTTGCGAGTCATGCCAGGCCCGTCATCGCGGCGTGTGCGGTGCGCTTGAACCCGAGCAGCTGATCGCGCTCGCCAAGGCGTCCCACAAACACGTCGTCAAGGAAGGTGAAGAGCTGATCGGTGACGCCGAGCGTATCGACGTCTACTCGAACGTGCTCTCCGGCGTGGTGAAGCTGACGAAGACGCTTTCGGACGGCCGCCAGCAGATCGTCGGCCTCCAGTTCGCGCCCGATTTTCTTGGCCGCCCGTTCCGCAAGGAAAGCTCCATCAACGCGGAGGCGGCGACGGACGTCTCGCTGTGCTCCTTCCCGAAGGCGACGATGGATCGCATGATGCAGGAGCAGCCGGGTCTCGAGCACCGACTCCTGCAGCAGGCGCTGATCGAACTGGACGACGCGCGCGACTGGATGGTCACGCTCGGCCGCAAGACCGCCGCCGAAAAGGTGGCCAGCTTCCTGATGCTGATTGCCCGCAACATCGACCCGTCGCGCGACCCCGAGCGCCGCGCGGTAACCTTCGACCTGCCGCTCACCCGCGCCGATATCGCCGACTTCCTTGGTCTGACCATCGAGACGGTGAGCCGTCAGCTGACCCGCCTGCGCACCGACAACGTCATCCGCATCGAGAACAACCGCCACGTCTTCGTCGACGACATCAGGCGCCTCGAGGCCCGCGCCGGCAACTGACGTTCACCCGCCGGTTTAGTTGTGCTGCGGCCCGTTGCCGCGCTCGCCCAGGAGGATCGGAAAGATGTGCTCCCGCTCGAAGGCGATGTGGCGGCGCATCGACTCGAAGAAGGCGCGCAGCATGAAGCCCAGCGCCTCCGGATTGCTGATCGGCGCGCCACGCCCGATCGAGAGCAAGGTCTCCGTCAGGTCCTGAGCCGAGCACTCGTCCTCAATGTGCTCTTGCTTCAGCCTCTCCACCGTCTTCAGCCGCTGTTCGCGATGCGCCACGTCGTCGACAAAGGCCGGAAAGACGCAATCTTCCTCGAACCGGTGGCTTTCGCGCAGCAGCGGCACCAGCATCGACGCCACGATCAGGCACTGGCGGCGGTCGACGTGAGGCAGGCTGTCAGCGATGTCCTCGAGCTGGCGACACAGATCGAGCTTCAGGTCGTGCGAGCGGCCGACGTGATGGCAGGGCACCTCGCGGCCCGGCATGCACATGTGCGCCACCGGGCACCGGTGCGGCACCTCGCACATGTCGGGCGACATGCCCGTCCCTGCATTGTTCACGTTCTGCAACCTACCCTCCGGAATTTTTCTCTTATGCCGCTAAGGCTGTCGGAAGGATGAACACTCGGCCTTGACATGGATCAAGGCGAAACGCGCGGCAACGTTCAAATGGATGTCTCATGGATGGTCGTGCCCGTGACGGCGCGGCCCTTGCCTTGCAACGTCGCCGATGGGGACATGAAATGAGATACGGTGCAGAGATTGTGGGTGTGGGCATATTTGCCTTCATCGCACTGATTGGAGCCGCACTCGGCGTGGACGAACCGTTCCGCCAGCATATGTGGGTGCTGTTCTTTACGCTGGTCGCCTTTGGCGCGCTCCTGATGCGAAACACCAGTTTCGCTCCGAAGCAGCCGGTCGACCAGTCGGTCTACATGGACGGGCCGATCCGCTACGGTGCGATCGCCACTGTGTTCTGGGCCGTCGTTGGCCTGGGCGCGGGCGTCTTCGTGGCGCTGCAGCTGGCTTTCCCGGACCTCAATCTCGAGCCGTGGTTCAATTTCGGCCGCATGCGTCCGCTGCACACCTCGGGCGTGATCTTCGCATTCGGCGGCAACGCGCTCATCGCGACCTCGCTCTATGTCGTCCAGCGCACGTCCCGCGCACGCCTGTTCGGCGGCAATCTCGCCTGGTTCGTGTTCTGGGGCTACCAGCTCTTCATCATCATGGCGGCGACCGGCTATCTGCTGGGCATCACCCAGAGCCGCGAATATGCCGAGCCGGAGTGGTACGTCGACCTCTGGCTGACGATCGTCTGGGTTGCCTATCTCATCGTGTTCCTCGGCACGATCTTCAAGCGCAAGGAACCCCATATCTACGTCGCGAACTGGTTCTACCTGTCGTTCATCATCACGATTGCGATGCTGCACATCGTGAACAACCTTGCATGGCCGGTCTCCTTCATGGGTTCGCGCTCGTACTCGCTGTTCTCCGGCGTGCAGGACGCGCTGACGCAGTGGTGGTACGGCCACAACGCGGTGGGCTTCTTCCTGACCGCAGGCTTCCTCGGCATGATGTACTACTTCGTGCCGAAGCAGGCGAACCGTCCGGTCTATTCCTACCGACTGTCGATCATCCACTTCTGGGCGCTGATCTTCCTCTACATCTGGGCCGGTCCGCACCACCTGCACTACACGGCGCTGCCTGACTGGGCGCAGACGCTCGGCATGGTGTTCTCGATCATGCTGTGGATGCCGTCCTGGGGTGGCATGATCAACGGCCTCATGACGCTGTCCGGCGCATGGGACAAGATCCGCACCGACCCGATCATCCGCATGATGGTTGCCGCTATTGCCTTCTACGGCATGGCGACCTTCGAAGGCCCGATGATGTCGATCAAGTCGGTCAACTCCTTGTCGCACTACACCGACTGGACCATCGGTCACGTCCACTCCGGCGCTCTCGGCTGGAACGGCCTGATCACCTTCGCGGCGATCTACTTCCTCGTTCCGCGCCTGTGGGGCCGCGCGCGCCTCTACTCGGAGCGCATGGTCATCTGGCACTTCTGGCTGGCGATGACCGGTATCGTTCTCTACGCCGCCACGATGTGGGTGTCGGGCATCATGCAGGGCCTGATGTGGCGCGAGTACGACGAGCAGGGCTTCCTGGTCTACTCGTTCGCCGAAACGGTCGCGGCCATGTTCCCGTACTACGTCGGTCGTGCCACGGGCGGTCTGCTGTACCTCACCGGTGCGCTGATCATGGCCTACAACATCACCCGGACGATCCTAGGTCACCAGCGTGAGGAGGCGCCGATCGGCGGCGCCGCCCGTCAACCCGCGCTGCAGCCGGCCGAATAGGAGCAAGACCCATGTCAATTCTTGAAAAGCACCGCGTCCTCGAGAAGAACGCGACCCTGCTCTTCGCTGGCTCGCTCTTCGTCGTGACCATCGGCGGCATCGTCGAGATCGCGCCGCTGTTCTACCTCGAGAACACCATCGAGAAGGTGGAGGGCATGCGGCCCTACACCCCGCTCGAGCTGGCCGGTCGCGACATCTACATCCGTGAGGGCTGCTACGTCTGCCACTCGCAGATGATCCGTCCGTTCCGCGACGAGGTCGAGCGCTACGGCCACTACAGCCTGGCTGCGGAGTCGATGTACGACCACCCGTTCCAGTGGGGTTCCAAGCGTACCGGTCCGGACCTGGCGCGCGTCGGCGGCCGCTACTCGAACGAGTGGCACGTCCAGCACCTGATCGACCCGCGCTCCGTGGTGCCGGAGTCGGTCATGCCGACCTACGCCTTCCTCAAGGACCGCAAGCTCGACGTCTCAGACTTCGCGACGCACCTCGTCGCGCAGCAGACCGTTGGCGTGCCGTACACCGAGGAGATGGTCCAGAACGCGCAGGGCGACATCGAGGCGCAGGCTGATCCAAATGCCGACACCGCCGATCTGCTGGCCCGCTACCCGAAGGCCAAGGTTGGCGACTTCGACGGCAATCCGAACGAGCTGACCGAGATGGATGCGCTGGTCGCCTATCTGCAGATGCTCGGTACGCTGGTTGACTTCTCGACCTACGACGAAACGGCCGGCTATCGCTAAGGGAGGGCAGGATCGATGGATACCTATACCGCCATGCGCCAATTCGCCGACAGCTGGGCGCTGTTGGGAATGACGCTGTTCTTCGTCGGCGCCGTGCTGTTCGTCTTCCGCCCCGGCAGCCGACAGCTGGCCCAGGATGCCGCACAAATCCCACTCAAGGATGACTGAGATGAGCGAAAGAGAGATCGACGAGATCAGCGGCGTCGAGACCACCGGCCACAGCTGGGACGGGATCAAGGAACTCGACAACCCGATGCCGCGCTGGTGGCTGTGGACCTTCTACGTCACCATCGTCTGGGCCATTTGCTACACGATCGCCTTCCCGGCCTGGCCGCTCGTGACCAAGGCCACCGGCGGCATGCTCGGCTGGGCTAGCCGCAGCGACGTAAAGCAGGAGATGCAGGCAGCGGAAGCCGCCAAGTCGGAGTATATCGCGAAGATTGCGGAGCTGCCGGTCGAGGAAATCCTTGCCGACGACTCGCTGCGCCAGTTCGCGACGGCTGCGGGCGCGGCTGCCTTCAAGGTGAACTGCGTCCAGTGCCATGGCTCCGGTGCAACCGGTTCGGTCGGCTACCCGAACCTGAACGACGACGACTGGCTCTGGGGCGGCACGCCTGAGGCCATCTACACGACCATCTCCCACGGCATCCGCTACGGCGATGACGAGGAGACCCGGTTCTCCGAGATGCCGGCCTTCGGCGAGATGTTCTCGCGCGACGAGATCGGTTCGCTCGCCAAGTACGTCGTCTCGCTCAGCCAGGGCGGCGAGGTCGAGGGCCCGGGCGCACAGATCTTCGCTGACAACTGCGCGGCCTGCCATGGCGATAAGGGCCAGGGCGATCAGTCGGTCGGTGCGCCGAACCTGTCCGATCCGATCTGGCTCTATGGCAAGACCGAGCAGGAGATCATCTCCCAGATCCGCGCACCGAAGCACGGTGTGATGCCGGCCTGGCAGGCACGTCTCGGCGACGTGACGGTCAAGGAGCTTACGGTGTTCGTCCACTCGCTGGGCGGCGGCGAATAAGCAGCCGGATGAACGACAAGGGCCCGGAGCGATCCGGGCCCTTCTTCTTTGAGGCGCACCGCCACGAACCTCCCAGTGTGCCTCACCTTGCACCGCGCCACCATGTCGCGGCCGATCGGGCGTTCCGTCGCGGCGACCTGCCGTGCGCCTTGACGTAGATCAAGGCCCGGGATCTTCCCGTCGGGCAATGGGGCCGGGGTGGGAGGATCCTGCCGTCAGGAGTTTGCAATGTCCGGCATGGTTGAGGTTGAGCGTCACGAAGCTCAACCGGTCAATTCAGCTAAGGTTCGCCAGCCGCTCTACGAGGCGCGCAAGAAGATCTTCCCCAAGCGAGCGAACGGCAACTTCCGCCAGTTCAAGTGGCTGGTGATGGTCGTTACGCTCGGCATCTACTATCTCACGCCGTGGCTGCGCTGGGATCGCGGACCCTATGCGCCGGATCAGGCGGTGCTCGTCGACCTCGCCAACCGCCGCTTCTACTTCTTCTTCATCGAGATCTGGCCGCAGGAGTTCTTCCTCGTCGCGGGCCTGCTTGTGATGGCGGGCCTCGGCCTTTTCTTCATCACATCGGTCGTCGGCCGCGCCTGGTGCGGCTACACCTGCCCGCAAACCGTGTGGGTGGACCTCTTCCTCGTCGTCGAGCGCTTCATCGAGGGCGACCGCAACCAGCGCATGAAGCTTGATGCCGCGCCGTGGACGGCGCGCAAGGTCATGCTGCGCACGATCAAGCACACGATCTGGCTGCTGATCGCGGTTGCCACCGGCGGTGCGTGGATCCTCTATTTCGCCGACGCGCCGACGCTACTCGTGGACTTCTTCAAGGGCCATGCCGCTCCGGTCGCCTACATCACCGTCGCCGTCCTGACCGGCACGACCTACGTGTTCGGCGGCCTGATGCGTGAACAGGTTTGCACCTACATGTGCCCGTGGCCGCGCATCCAGGCGGCGATGCTCGACGAAAACTCACTTACCGTCACCTACAATGAGTGGCGTGGCGAACCGCGTACGCGTGGTGCCAAGCGCGCCGCTGCCGAGGGCATTGCGGCTGGCGACTGCGTCGACTGCAATGCATGCGTCGTCGTCTGCCCTATGGGCATCGACATCCGCGACGGCCAGCAGCTCGAATGCATCACCTGCGCGCTCTGCATCGACGCCTGCAATGGCGTCATGGACAAGCTTGGCCGCGAACGTGGCCTGATCTCATACGCAACGCTCGCCGACTACCAGCACAACATGGACATCGCCACCGGCAACGGCGCGCATGCGATCAACCCGACGCTGGTGCGCGACGAGAAGGGAAAGCTGAGCGATAAGCTGCGCCACTTCCACGTCCGCAAGCTGTTCCGCCCGCGCAGCCTGGCTTATTTCGCCGCCTGGTTGCTGGTTGGCGTGCTCCTCCTCTATGGCCTGGTCACGCGTGACCGCCTGGAGGTCAACGTGCTGCACGACCGCAACCCGCAGTTCGTGGTGCTGTCGGACGGCTCGATCCGCAACGGCTACACGGTCAAGCTGCTGAACAAGATTCCGGAGGTCCGCACGGTTACTCTGGCGATCGACGGCCTCGAGAACGGTGCAATGAGCATCGTCGGTGTCGACGAACCCGAGGCGCAGACCTTCACCGTCGAACTCGAACCGGATAGGCTGAAGACGCTGAAGATCTACGTCCGCCAGCCCTTTGAGAACGTTGCCGGCAAGAAGCAGAGCTTCTCCTTCCTCGTCGAGGATAAGGAGAACGCCGAAGCCGACCAGTATGTCGCCAATTTCGAGGCCCCGGAGTGAGCATCATGCAGAACCAACGCGTTTCCGCCGGACAGTTCACCGGGCGCCACATGATCGCCGTGATGGTCGGTGCCTTCAGCATCATCATCGCCGTCAACCTCGTGATGGCGACGATGGCGAGCCAGAGCTGGACCGGGCTGATCGTGAAGAACAGCTACGTCGCTGGGCAGGAATTCACCAAGAAGACCCAAGAAGCGCGCGCGCAGGATGCGCTCGGCTGGAATCCGTCGCTGACGATCAAGGACCGCGTGCTGACCTACGCGCTGACCGACAAGGAGGGCCGCGCTGTCACGCTGCGAGGCGGCACCGCCACCTTCTGGCGCCCGACCAGCGACCGCGAAGACGTCACCGTCGAACTGAAGCTGGATGGCACCGGCCTGTCCGCTCCGCTCGATGTGCATGATGGCGTGTGGATCATCTCGCTGGTGATCGACGCCGATCTTGACCACGCCTACCGCGACACGCGGCGTGTCCAGATATACGGAGGTACGCTGAGATGAGCTGCTGCGCACCCGGGCTTGACGGCGCGGCGGATGGCGCGATCGCGCTGCCTTCCGACGACGAGGTCCTGTTCAGTGCGCGCGATCTCGGCGACGGCGTTCGCCAGGTAGAGTTTTCCGTACCGCAGGTGCATTGCGCAGCCTGCATCGCAACGGTCGAGAATGGCCTGAAGGCGCTGCCCGCCGTCGAAGCCGCGCGCGTCAACCTTTCCACCAAGCGCGTCACCGTGCGCTGGAAGGGCGAGGATCTGCCGCCGCTCGTCTCGACGCTTGCCCGGCTCGGCTACGCGCCGAACCTGTCTGACGACGCGGCCGCCGGCCGCGACGGAACGCTTTCCGAACTCCTGCGCGCCGTTGCCGTTTCCGGCTTTGCCGCCGGCAACATCATGCTCCTTTCGGTTTCCGTCTGGTCGGGCGCCGAGGGCGCGACCCGCGACCTGTTCCACTGGGTGTCTGCGCTGATCGCGCTGCCGGCGATGCTCTATGCCGGCCGCATCTACTATCGATCCGCCTGGTCTGTGCTGAAGCATGGCCGTATGAATATGGACGTGCCGATCGCGATCGGTATCACCATGGCTTATGCGCTGTCGCTCTACGAGACGATCTACAGCGGCCCGCACGCCTATTTCGACGCGTCTGTGACGCTGTTGTTCTTCCTGCTGATCGGCCGCTCGCTTGACCATGTGATGCGCGAACGCGCACGCACGGCGGTGGTTGGTCTTGCGCGCCTGCAGCCGCGTGGCGCGCTGGTGGTCCTGCCGGATGGGGGGCGCGAATACCGTCCGGTCTCGGAGATCGAGCCCGGCATGACGGTGCTGGTCACAGCCGGCGAACGCATACCGCTCGATGCGGTGGTCACGGAAGGCCGCTCGGACCTCGACTGCTCACTGGTCAACGGCGAAAGCGCGCCGCAGACGGTGGCGGAGGGGGCGACGGTGCGCGCTGGCACGCTCAACCTCACCGGACCGCTGACGCTGCGCGCAATTGCGCCGGCATCCCAGTCATTCCTTGCCGAGATGCTGCGGATGATGGAGGCCGCCGAGGGCGGCCGTGCCCGCTACCGCCGCATCGCCGATCGTGTTTCGGCGATGTACGCGCCGGTGGTGCATCTCACCGCGCTCGTCACCTTCTTCGGCTGGCTGATCGCCACCGGCGACTGGCACCTTGCCGTTACCATCGCCATTGCCGTCCTGATCATCACCTGCCCGTGCGCGCTGGGTCTTGCCGTGCCGATCGTGCAGGTGGTTGCCGCGCGCCGGCTGTTCGAGAACGGCGTGATGGTTCGCGATGGTGCCGCGATGGAGCGTCTAGCCGAAGCCGACATGGTGGTGTTCGACAAGACGGGCACGCTGACGCTCGGTCAGCCGCGCCTCGTCAACACGCACGAGATCGATCCGGACGCGCTTGAAGCTGCGGCCGAACTTGGTGCACATTCGCGCCACCCGCAGTCGCAGGCGATCGCCGCTTTCAAGGGTGCGGGCGGCAAGCCGATCAAGTTCACATCCATTACCGAATACCCCGGCCAGGGAGTCGAGGGCCATACAGCGGGGGCAGTATGGCGCCTCGGTCGCGGGGGTTGGGCCGGGGAAGGCGAGGGGACGCTTATCGGGCGGGATGGCGTCTCCCTCGCTACCTTTTCCTTTGAGGACAAGCCGCGCGCCGACGCGCGCGAGGCAGTCTCGATCCTCAAGCGCGAGGTCGGGCCGGTGGTCATGTTGTCCGGCGACAACGAGGCCGCATGCCGCACCGTCGCCAGGGAACTCGACATCGACGTCTACGCTTCGGGGCTGATGCCGGCCGACAAGGTCGCTCGCATCGAGGAAGCGACGAGCCAGGGCCGCAAGGTGCTGATGGTCGGCGACGGCCTCAACGACGCGCCGGCCTTGGGGGCTGCCTACGTCTCGATGGCGCCGGCGACGGCTGCGGATGTTGGCCGCAACGCCGCTGATTTCGTCTTCCTGCACGAGAGCCTGAAGGCTGTGCCGGTCGCGGTCGAGGTTGCCCGCCGCGCGGGACGGCTGATCCGTCAGAACGTCGCCATCGCGATCGTCTACAATATCTTTGCGGTGCCGATCGCGATTTTGGGCTATGTTACGCCGCTGATCGCGGCGGTAGCCATGTCGACATCCTCGATCCTGGTCATCGCAAATGCTCTCCGGCTAGGAAAGGCTGGCAGATGAGCATGCTCATCTATCTCATCCCGGTAGCGCTGCTGCTCGGCGGCGGCGCGCTCGTGGCGTTCCTGTGGGCGGTGCGGACCGGGCAATACGAGGACCTCGACGGCGCAGCGGCACGTATCCTGCTCGATGATGAGGACGACAAGCCACTTTTAAAGTGAACGCGTGGGCGAAAACGGCGTCGCGCTTTCGCCCGCATTAAATCTTGATCAAAATTATCAAGAATGATAGTCCGGCCGTGAAGGGTTTACAGGACCGGGTCATGGCTATCGAGACATTGTATTCGCGGGTACGACTGGTTGCGCTGGCGCTTGCCGTGTCGGGTGTTCCGGCAATTGCGCAGGAAACGTCCCAGAGTGGCGGCGACAAGTCGTTGACCGTCGAGCTCAATGCCCTGCAGCCCAGCCAGCGCGGCTGCCGCTTCACCTTCGTGGCGACCAACAGGCTCGGCGCCGAACTCAAGAGCGTCGGCTTCGAGCTGGTGCTCTTCAACAAGGCTGGAATGGTGAGCCGCATCATCATCGTCGACTTCAAGGACCTGCCGGAAGGCAAGACCAAGGTCCGGCAGTTTGACTTTTCCGGTATCCAGTGCGCCGATCTCGGCCGTGTCCTCGTCAACGATGCGACGGACTGTGCCGGTGACGGCGTAGAACCGAAGGCGTGCATCCGGTATCTTAAGACAGACACCCGAGCCGAAACCGAATTCGGGGTATAAACGTGCAGATCATCAAGAATCTCGTCGCCGCCTCGCTGGCGGCTGGCCTCGCGCTGGCTCCGGTGGCCGGCATTGCCCAGGAGGCGCAGCCTCAGCAGGCTGAGCAGGCGCCGGTGACTGTTCCGGACGCTGAAGCCGCTCCGGTCGCGCCCGCGCCGGTGGCGGAAGCTCCGTCTGCGCAGCCCCTGGCGGCCCCGGCCCCAGCAGCAACCGCTCAGGCTGACGAGGCGGACGTGACGGTCTTCGATCAGGTCGTCGAGCGCGACGCCACGCTGCCGCACAATCTTTCGCCGTGGGGCATGTTCATGGCGGCCGACTGGGTGGTCAAGGCCGTGATGATCGGCCTTGCCTTCGCTTCGTTGGTCACCTGGACGGTGTGGCTCGCCAAGTCGCTCGAGCTCGCCGCCGCACGCCGCCGTCTGGGCGCGCATCTCGACCGCATCATCGGCTCGAAGACGCTGGATGAGGCCGCCGGGGCGCTTGAGAACCGCTCGGGTCCCGCTCCGCTTCTGGTGCGTGCCGCGCGCCATGAAATGCAGATGTCGTCCGACATGCTGCCCTACGGCGGCAGCGCTGGCCTCAAGGAGCGTGTCGCGTCGCACCTGTCGCGCATCGAGGCGCAGGCCTCGCGCCGCATGACCCGCGGCACCGGCGTGCTCGCGACCATTGGTTCGACTGCCCCGTTCGTCGGCCTGTTCGGCACGGTCTGGGGCATCATGAACTCGTTCATCGGCATTTCGGAATCGCAAACGACCAACCTCGCAATCGTCGCCCCCGGCATTGCCGAGGCGCTGCTGGCAACGGCGATCGGCCTTGTCGCAGCTATCCCGGCCGTCGTCATCTACAACGTGTTCGCGCGCTCCATCGCCGGCTACAAGCTGCTGCTGGGCGATGCGTCGGCCGCCGTCGAGCGCCTGGTGAGCCGTGACATTGATCGCCGCGCGCTGCCGCAGGCGGTTCGCGCAGTGCGCGCCGCGGAGTAGAACCCATGGCAGGCGGCATCCGCAAAGGCGCTGACGACGACGAGCTGTCGGAAAACCACGAGATCAACGTCACGCCGTTCATCGACGTGATGCTGGTGCTGCTGATCATCTTCATGGTCGCGGCACCGCTGGCGACGGTCGACATCAGTGTTGACCTGCCCAATTCCACGGCGACGCCGCAGCCGCGGCCCGACAAGCCGCTCTACGTGACTGTGCAGGAAGACCTCACCGTTTCGGTCGGCGAGAACCAAGTCGCGCATATTGACCTGCGCAGCGAGCTCGATCGCGCGACCAACGGCGACAAGGACGCCCGCGTCTTCCTGCGCGCAGACAAGTCCGTCGCCTATGGCGACCTCATGAACATCATGAACCTGCTGCGCATGGGCGGCTACACCAAGATCGCGCTGGTCGGTCTGGAAACCGTCGGCGCGAATGCGGAAGGCGCGGCCCAGGGGACGGAATGAGCGGCTATTCGGACATAGCCTGGTCGCGCAATCTGAGCCGCACCTCTGCGGGCCAGATCGCCCTGTGGTCGGTCGCGGCGCTTGCGATGGTCACGGTCCACGCCGGTGCTGCCTGGTTCGCGATGCAGGAACGTCCCGTGGTGATGGAAGACGACGCCGCTCCGGCGATCATGGTCGACCTCGCCTCGCTGACGATGGCTCCTGCCGCAGAGACCGAACAGGTGGCGGCCGATGCCGTCGACGCGGTTGAGGCGGAGAAGGTCGAAGCCGTCGAGCCTGCCGAGCAGGTCGAAGAGGTCGAGCCGGTTGAAGCCGAACCGGTAGAGGAGACAGCAGAAACCGTCGAGCCAGAGGTCGTCGAGGCTGAGCCCGTCGAGACGGCGATGGCCAACATGCCGGTCGATCCGCTGCTTGCAGATGAGGTCGAGCCGGTGGAGGAGCCTGAAGTCGCAGCCGTCGCCTCGGAGGTTGTCGAGCCGGAAGAGGTCGAGGAAGTGCTTCCCGAGGTCGCGATGATCCCGGAACCGCGTCCCGAGCCGAAGATCGAGCGCCCGAAGGTTGAAAAGCCGAAGCGCGAGAAACCGGTCGAAGAGCGCAAGAAGCCGCGCCGTCAGGAAGCCTCGCAGCAGCAGGTGAGGGCGCAGGTGAAGACGGCGCAGAACGCGCCGCGTGCCGCAGCCCCGCAGGCCGCCGCCGGTTCCGGCTCGTCAATGAGCCCGGCGCGCTGGCAGTCAAAGGTCATGGCGCATCTCGAGCGCCGCAAGCGCTATCCCGCCTCAGCCAAGCGCGCGCGCCAGCAGGGCATCGTCCAGGTGCGCTTCACCATCGACGGTGACGGCAATGTTGGTTCCGTGTCGCTGAGCCGTTCGTCGGGCGTTTCGGAGCTCGACGAGGAGGTGCTGTCGCTCGTCCGCCGTGCCTCGCCAGTGCCGGCTCCGCCTCCCGGCGTGGGCCGCACCATCGTGGTGCCGATCAAGTTTAGCCTGCGCTGACAGCGAACATCAGACAGAAAACGAGCCGGTCCGGAACTTCCGGATCGGCTCAAGTTTATCAGCCAGTCGCTGACGATTTATGTGAGCTAGGAAAACGGCTTCTAGAAGAAGTCGACCTCGCCTGCGGCTTCCTCGTCCTTCATCTGGATCTCGAGACCTGCGGAGCCGATGGAACGGACGAGTTCGCTGAGCTTCAGCGTTTCGGTCGCGGCGCTGGTGTCGATGTACCAGTGCGGCTCACTCGCTTCGCCGAGCGCGCGCAGAAAATCGGCCACGCCGGCAATGCGCTGCGCACTCAGGTCCGCATCCTGCATGGCGCGGACATAGTCCTCGTCGGAGGAACCGACGTCCCAAGTGGCGCGCGCAATCGCCGCCTGGTTGCGGTCGATGCGCGCCGAGATCTCCTCAAGCTCGGCATGGATCCTCGCCAGAACGTCGATCAGGCGCTCCGGATTTCCGCTTTGCGCAAGTTGCTGGGTCAGGATCATGCGAGGCTCGATTCCGGGTCTTGCTGTCAGTGCAGCTTGCCGACGATGGCCTCGAGGGCCCGGCGCAGCTGGTCGGTGTTGAACGGCTTCGTCAGGTAGTTGTTGAGGCCAAGCTTGCGCCCTTCCTCAAGCACGGCGCGGTCCGGGCTGCCGGTCAGAATCATGAACGGCACGCGCGAGGTCGGCTTGTAGGTACGGATGGCGTGCAGCAGCTGCAGGCCGTTCATCTTCGGCATGTTCATGTCCGAGATGATCAGGTGCGAAGGCTGCGTCATCATCATCTTCATGGCCTGTTCGCCATCCGACGCTACCTGGATGTTGCGGAAACCAAGCGACTCCAGAGCTTCACGCACGAGCAGGCGGCTGGTGGTCGTGTCGTCTACGACGAGAATCCTGAGTTGTGCTAGCAGCGACATTGCGCGAATTCCTTTGTATGTATCGTCAGTTCAACAGGCCCGACCCGGACTGGTTGTGGGTCAGGACGCTGTCGAGCGCGATCAAGCTGATCATTCGTCCTTCCATCGCGATCACTCCCTTCATGAAGGAGCGCGCGAGCTCCGAGGCGACATTCGGAGTTGCCTGGATGGACGAAGATTCGACCGTGAGAATGTCGGACACCGCATCGACCAGAAGGCCGATGGTCTGGCGCCCAACCTGCGTAATGATGATGACGTGGCGCGGTGTTGGATCAGCTGGCGTAAAGCCGAGTCGCGCAGCCAGATCAACGACCGGAAGCACCGCGCCGCGCAGGTTGATCACACCCTTCACATAATGTTCGGAGTGTGGCAGCGGCGTCGTCGGCGTCCAGCCGCGGATGTCGCGGACCGACATGATGTCGACGCAGAACTCCTGCTGGCCAAGACGGAAGGCGATGAGCTCGTTGTTGGCACCGGCCACGCTCTGTTCGTGCAACTGGGTCATGCTGCGTTCCTCTTGCGGTTGGCGTCGATGCGAGCCATCTCGGTGCGCGAGCCGGCGACAATGGCATCTACGTCAAGGATGACTGCAACGCGGCCATCGCCAAGGATCGTGGCGGCCGCCACGCCGAAGACATGGCCGTAATTGGTTTCGAGGCTCTTGATGACCACCTGCTGCTGGCCGATGATCGCGTCGACCATCAGTGCGCACTGCGACTGGTTCTCGGTCTCGACCATGACCGCGACGCTCTGGACCGGATCGGCCTCGACCTCGCGATAACCAAGCACGGCACCGACGTCGATCAGCGGGATGAACGAGCCACGGATCGCGATGACGCGGGCCTTTTCGCCGAGGCCGTGGATGTCGCTTTCCTTCGGCTGCAGCGTCTCGACGATGGTCGAGAGCGGCACAACAAGGGTCTGGCCGGCGACCGTGACGACCATGCCGTCGAGTACGGCCAGCGTCAGCGGCAGCGACAGAGTGAAGGTCGTGCCCTGGCCGGGGCGCGACGAGATCGAGATGCGGCCGCCGAGCGCCTGGATGGAGCGGCGGACAACGTCCATGCCGACGCCGCGGCCCGACACGTCCGAGATCTTCTCCGCGGTCGAGAAGCCCGGCGCGAAGATCAGGTCATCGATCTCGGCGTCGGTGAGCTGAGCGTCGGGCGAGATGATGCCCTTCTTGACGGCGATATCGCGGACGCGCTGGCGGTTGATGCCCGCTCCGTCGTCGGCAACCTCGATCACCACGCGGCCCGAGCGATGTGCCGCGATCATGCGGACGACGCCCTGTTCAGGCTTGCCCTTGGCGATGCGGTCCTCGGGCTTCTCGATGCCGTGGTCGATCGCATTGCGGATCATGTGGGTGAGCGGGTCGGCAAGGCGCTCGATGACGGTCTTGTCGACTTCGCAGTTTTCACCCTCGGTGATCAGGCGCACCGACTTGCCGGTCATGTCGGCAACTTCGCGCACCACACGCGACATGCGCTGGAAGATCGGGCGAACCGGCTGCGCGCGAATTGCCATGACGGAGTCCTGGATCTCGCGGGTCAGGTGCTCAAGGTCGTCGAGGCCAACCGCAACGTCGGAGAGGCGGGCAATGCCTGCCTCCATGACGCGCTGCGCCAGCATCGACTGGTTGATCACCAGCTCGCCGACGAGATCGATCAGGCGATCGACGCGATCGAGATCAACGCGGATCGTGGCGCTCGGAGCAGGGGCCGATGCGGCAG
>NZ_VLJG01000007.1:31022-112966 GCF_007829415.1 Aminobacter sp. J44
GGCGCGGCCGCTGCCGGAGCCGCAGGAGCGGGCTCGATGCCGCAGGCCTTCTGCAGTTCCTCAGTCATCTGCGCGACACGAGCCTCGTCGGCCGCACCGCCATCACGGGAGATGCGAACGAGGTCGGACAGGACGTCCGCCGAGCGCAGCATCAGCTTGATGATCTGCTGCGTGATCTCGATGCGGCCACTGCGCATGCCGTCGAGCGTCGTCTCGAAGGTGTGGGCGAACCGCACCAGGGCGTCGAGGCCGAATGCGCCGGCGCCGCCCTTGATCGAATGAACCGCGCGGAACACCGCATTGATGGTCTCGACGTCGCCTTCCTCACGCTCGATGGTGAGAAGGCCGTCCTCGAGTTCGGCAAGCTGCTCCTCGCATTCCTGGAAGAAGGTCTGCTTGATGGCTGCCATGGTATCCATGGGGCGATTCCTCTGGCCTCAGGCTGCGACTCGGTTGATGGCGGAGACGAGCTTGACCGGATCGAACGGCTTGATGATCCAGCCGCTGGCGCCGGCACGGCGCGCGCGATCCTTCTTGTCGTCGGTGCTCTCGGTGGTCAGCACCAGGATCGGTATGGCCCGGTGCTTCTCGCTGCCGCGGACGGCCTCGATGAAGCCGAAGCCATCGAGCCGCGGCATGTTGATGTCGGTGATGATGACGTCCGGGGCGCAGGTCTCCAGCACCTCGAGGCCGTGGATGCCGTCTTCGGCCTGAACGACTTCCATGCCAGCATCGATCAGCGCCGCCTTCAGCATCTCGCGAATGGTCCGCGAATCATCGACGGTCAGAATGGTCTTCGGCATCGTCAGTGGTTCCTTGCCGTAAAGTTTGAAATTTCAAGACCGGCAATTTCGATGGCGTCCGTGAAAGCGGGCGATGGTTCGGAAATCGTCAGTTCAGAGCCGTCAGCGGTCCAAGTAGCGGCCGCCGACAGCAGGATCTGCAGGCACTGTGCGCCGACGCGTTCGATGTGCGATGCATTCAGCATCACATCCTTGCCGCGCAGAGCCAGCAGCTGGCTGGCCAGCGGCCCGGCGGCCTTGATGTCGAGCTCCGTCGGGAGCGTTATGCACTCAGCGGCATTCCCCATTGCCACTCTCCCTTAGAATTCTTCCCAGTCATTTGCGTCCGGTGCGGCGGCAAGCGCGGCTGCACCCTGGCTGCGGTAGGTCGTCTGGCGCGGCGAGGGCAGCGGCGCGACGGCCGGACGGGCCGGCTTCTCGACGCGGCGAGCCCTCTTCGCGCCTTCGCCAAGCATGAAGGCGGAGACATTCTGGGCGAGCGTCGCGGCCTCGTTGCGCAGCGAATGCACGGCAGCCGTCGTCTCCTCGACCATGGCCGCGTTCTGCTGCGTGCCCTGATCCATCTCGCTGACGGCGGTGTTGATGTCGGAAAGGCCGATCGACTGCTCGCGGGACGAAGAGGCGATGCTGGCGACCAGCTCATCGATCTCGATCACGCTTGCGATGATGCGCTCGGACACCTCGCCGGTTTCCGCCATCAGCTTCACGCCCTGCTCGACCTGTGCGGAGCTGGTGGAGATCAGGCCCTTGATCTGCTTGGCAGCCTCGGCGGAACGCTGCGCCAGCGCGCGGACTTCCGAAGCAACAACCGCGAAGCCGCGGCCAGCCTCGCCGGCGCGGGCTGCCTCGACGCCGGCGTTGAGCGCCAGCAGGTTGGTCTGGAACGCGATCTCGTCGATGACGCCGATGATCTGCGAGATTTCCTGCGAGGACTTCGCGATCTCGCTGATGGCGTGGACGGCGTTGCGGACGATCTCGCCCGAATGCTTGGCCTCGTCACGGGTCGACACCACCTTGGCGGCGGCCTGCGAAGCGCCCTCGGCGGCGCGCTTGACGCTTGCGGTCAGCTGATTGAGCGCGGCAGCGGTCTGCTCGAGACGCATTGCCTGGTGCTCGGTGCGCTGGGCGAGGTCATCGGCGGCATTGCCGATTTCGGACGAGCTCGAACCGATGCTGTCGGCCGACTGCGCAACCTGCGACAGTGTCGACGACAACGAGGCGATCGCCGCGTTGAAGTCGTCCTTGAGCTGGCCGAATTCCGGCGCAAGGTCGCCCTCAAGGCGGGTGGTAAGATTGCCGGCGGCGACGTTACGCAGCGCCGCGGTGATGGCTGCGACGGCCTCCTGCTGGCGGCGCTCAACTTCCTTGCGCTCGGCCTCGGCCTTCTGGCGCTCTTCTTCCTGCGCCTCAAGGTAGGTCGAGATGGCCAGATCCATGTCCAGCATGACCGCCTTCATCACGGCGGTGAGCGACTCGCTTACAGCCTCCGGCGTGGAGCGGCGCGCAAACAGCGTCGGCCACTGCTCCTGCACGATGGCTTTGATGAGATGTTCAAAAACCAGCGCGTAGCCGCCGATGTACCAACTCGGCTCGAGGCCGAGGCGCGCGTGCGCACGGCCGATTCGGGTGCTGGCTGCTTCGTAATCCGGGCCGAAATTTCCGTCGGCGATGACGTTCCAGTGCGACTCCTGCAGGCGCTTGGCCGTCGCCATGTGGGCATCGGACTTGAAGAAGTGCGAAATCTGCGGAGTCCGGCTGATCTTGCCATAGAACTCGGTCAGGGCAGGACCGATCGCGCGGGCGAGCGTCGGCTTCAGGTCCCGAATCTTCTGACGCATGGAAGAATCAAGAGCAATGAACGCAAGACGGTCTTCGAGCGACGTCCGGTTGGCATGCGAAACGGCCATATCCTGATAGTCCCGAGCCGCCGGGAAGCGGCTTAATGCTGAATGAAAGTTCGCATTCCGGCGAATCCGGATCGGGTGCGCGGCATCATGCCTTTGGTATCCCCACCAAGCCCCTCCTGAGGGAATAGAGAGGATTTGTTTCTCCATTCTTAACGCAAGCCCTTGGCGCGCAAGGGGTTGGGTGCCCAAGGGGAAGGCTGGCAGCATAAAAAAGAGGCCGGATGTGACCCGGCCTCTTCGGTGTCAGCGTGTCGAAAGGAGCTTACGCGTTCTGCGCGGCGACGACGATGATCTCGACGCGGTATTCCGGCGCTGCCAGCGGCACCTGGCCGGTTGCACGCGCCGGGGTGTTCGCCGGGTCGACCCAGGCTTCCCATGCCGCGTTCATCTCGGCGAAGTCGTTGATGTCGGCGAGCCATACCTGGGCCGACAGGATGCGCGACTTCGACGAGTTCGACAGAGCTAGCAGACGGTCGATCTCGGCCAGCGCGGATTCAGTCTGCTCCTTGACGGTCTTGCCCTCGCCAACCTGGCCAGCGAGGTAGACGATGCCGTTGTAGGCAACGGCCTGGCTCATGCGGGGACCGACTTCGTGACGGATGATGCTCATGAAACTCTCCTGATTGGGCGCCATCTACTACTTAATTTGAGGCCGCTTCCGCAACGGCTGTTCAGACGAAGCTGGATCTTTTGCCATCGACGGCATCGGCGATGAAGGCGGCGACGGTCTGGATGCGGCGCAGCGTGCGGACGGACTCGTGGTAGACCAGCCAGTAGGCGCGGCGGATCGGCGGCGTTACCGGCACCTGCACCAGTTCGTCGTGCATGCGGGCGATAAAGGTGTGGAGGATGCCGATGCCTGCGCCCGAGCGCACCGCCTCGACCTGACCGAGTGCCGAGGAGACCGCAAAGCTCGCGTGCCAGTCCGGCAGGATTTCCGGGCCATAGTCGAGCGACGGGCTGATGACGAGGTCGGGTACGTAGCCGATCAGACGATGCTGCCGCAGCTCCGCGCGGTTCGCCGGGAGACCATGCTTTTGTGCATAATCCCGTGAGGCGTAGAGGCCGAGTGTGTAGTCGACCAGCTTTGAGGCGACCAGCCGGCCTTCGGTCGGACGTTCCACGGTGATGGCGATGTCGGCCTCGCGTCGCGACAAGGAAAACGAGCGAGGCACCGGAACCAGCTGGATCGACAGCGAGGGAAAGCGCTGGGTGAGCGCGCCCAACCGCGGGGCCAGGAAGGCGACGCCGAAGCCGTCCGGAGCGCCAACGCGGACGGTGCCGGAAACGTCGTCGCTTTCTCCGGCGATCTCGGATCGCGCGGCGATCATGTCGGCCTCAATGCGCTCGGCGACGGTGAGGAAGCGTTCGCCCTGCTCGGTCAGCTCCGAACCAGTGGTGAGGCGGCGAAACAGTTTTGCGCCGAGGCTTTCCTCAAGCGCTGCGATCCGGCGCGAGACGGTCGCGTGGTTGAGCTCGAGCCGCCGCGCGGCACCAAGGATCTGACCGGCCCGCGCCACGGCGAGGAATATACGAACGTCGTCCCAGTTCATCGGCACCTCACGTCAGGCATTGCAGCAGATCATGTGCCGCGACGCAAGGAAATCGAATTTTTGCACAACGGATGCGAACTTCCTGACGTTGCATTGCCCGAGGGTAAGCATGACAATGCGGGTAACTTTCGAGGGAGAACGCACCATGATCGAAGTCGGTCACTTTATCGGCGGCAAGCGAGTCGCGGGCACCAGCGGCCGCAGCCAGGATTTTCTGCAGCCGCTCGACGGCACCGTGCGCGGCCGCGTCGCGCTGGCATCCGCAACCGAGGTTCGCGCCGCGGTCGCAAACGCCAAGGAGGCGCAGCCGGCCTGGGCGGCCACCAACCCGCAGCGCCGCGCGCGCGTCCTCATGAAGTTCCTTGAACTCGTCCACGCCGAGTATGACGAGCTTGCCGAGACGCTCGCCCGCGAGCACGGAAAGACCATCGCCGACGCCAAGGGCGACATTCAGCGCGGCCTCGAGGTTGTCGAGTTCTGCATCGGCGCGCCGCACCTGCTGAAGGGCGAGTACACCGACGGCGCGGGTCCCGGCATCGACACCTTCTCCATGCGCCAGCCGCTCGGCGTCGTCGCCGGCATCACCCCGTTCAACTTTCCGGCGATGATCCCGCTGTGGAAGATCGCGCCGGCGATCGCCTGCGGCAACGCCTTCATCCTCAAGCCGTCGGAGCGCGACCCGTCCGTGCCGATGCGCATTGCCGAGCTCTTCATCGAGGCAGGCCTGCCGGCCGGCGTCCTCAACGTCGTCAATGGCGATAAGGAAGCGGTGGACGCGATCCTCGACGATCCGGACATCAAGGGCATCGGCTTCGTCGGCTCGACGCCGATCGCGCAGTACATTTATGCGCGCGGCTGCGCCAACGGGAAGCGCGTTCAGTGCTTCGGCGGCGCCAAGAACCACCTCATCATCATGCCGGACGCCGACATGGACCAGACCGTCGACGCGCTGATCGGCGCGGGATACGGCTCTGCCGGCGAACGCTGCATGGCGGTGTCGGTCGCGGTTCCGGTCGGCCAGGAGACGGCGGATCGTCTCATCGAGAAGCTCGCCCCGCGCGTCGAGGGCCTCAAGGTCGGCCCGTCGACGGACTCTTCCGCCGACTTCGGGCCGCTGGTGACCAAGGAAGCGCTCGCCCGCGTCAAGAATTACGTCGACATCGGCGTGCAGGAAGGCGCGAAGCTGGTGGTCGATGGCCGCAACTTCACGCTGCAGGGCTACGAGAACGGCTATTACATGGGCGGCTGCCTGTTCGACCATGTCACGCCGGACATGCGCATCTACAAGGAAGAGATCTTCGGGCCGGTGCTGTCGGTCGTACGCGCCAATACTTACGAGGAGGCGCTGCGTCTGCCGACCGAGCACGAATACGGCAACGGCGTCGCGATCTTCACCCGAGACGGTGATGCGGCCCGCGACTTCGCCTCGCGCGTCCAGGTCGGCATGGTCGGCATCAACGTGCCGATCCCGGTGCCGATCGCTTACTACACCTTCGGGGGCTGGAAGGCCTCGGGCTTCGGCGACCTCAACCAGCACGGTCCGGACGCCTTCCGCTTCTACACCAAGACGAAGACCGTCACCGCGCGCTGGCCGTCCGGCATCAAGGATGGTGCAGAGTTCGTCATCCCGACAATGCGGTAATCCTCCGAAAAGACTTGAAGATGCGGGCGCCCACGTGGCGCCCGTTTCGCTTCAGCATGTTCCATTGCGCCGCGTCATAAAATCGTGATGGAACGGCACACCCGTCGCTGCCTTTCCACTCCATGACGACTCCCGCTATGCGGGTAGAGAAAGTGGAGGCGTAGCGATGAAACGCATTCCGATATTTGTGGCGATGATCGCGGCAGGCGTGACCCTGGGCGCCTCCCCGCTTGCCTCGGCGGACAACCAGCAGCCGCAGCAGGCACAGCCCGCACCCGCGGGTGAAGCAGCCGATATGATGTCGCTGTCCATGTGCGGCGAGCGCGAGCAGGTTCTCTCCGCGCTCAAACAGCAGTTCAGCGAGGACCCGATGGCCGTCGGCCAGGTCGACGATCAGGCGGTGATGGAGATCCTGGTCTCCGACACCGGCACCTGGACAATACTCGCGACCGGTACCGATGGCGTCAGCTGCATTCTGTCGGCCGGCGAGGGCTTCCAGAGCAACATGCTCGTGCGCGGTGTGGATATCTGATCAGCGGCGAGCGGCGGCTTCCGCAAGCTCGCGCAGCATGACCATGAGCTTTTCCGCTTCGAGTGCGGCGCGGATTTCGTCGCGGTCAAGCACCGCATGGATGAGTGCGACGTGATGGCCGGCGGCGCGGGCAAGTCCCGCCTCGCTGTGGTAGCGGTACCAGAAGCGGCGGCTGTGGGTCTGCAACGGGGCCGCGACGCGGGTTGCGAAGATGTTCTCTGATGCCTCGCCAATGATCTCATCGAGCATCTTGTCGGCTTCGAGGAAGGTGAGCACGTCCGCCTGGACGACCGCCGCGTGCATGGCGCGGGCGGCTTCTTCGAGACGCAGACGATTGGTCGGCGAGGCGTGTCGGGCGGCGGCGCGTGCCAGTACCGTTTCAACTCCCCGGCGTGCTTCCACGATCAGCACCCAGTCCTGTGCACGCAGCGGAGCGATCGCAAGACCCGCGCGAGGTCGGATCTCGATCAGCCCCTCCCAGGCCAGACGCTGGATCGCCTCGCGCACAGGTGTGCGGCCAAGATCGAGGCTGTCGATCAGGACGCGTTCGGTGACCACCGCAGCCGGCGGCAACTCCAGAGTGACGATCATTTTTTCAAGCGCACGATAGGCGCGCTGCGCAGCCGGCTCGGCCACCAGGTTGCGGGTAGGCACTGCTATCTCCTTTACTGCGCAATGATATATCAGAGTGGAGTTGTGCTTGACAGGCATATCAGCGGCGCGATATCGATCTGATATATCAGAGGAGGCATCCCCATGTGGTCTGGCGTATTTCCCGCGGTAACGACGAAATTCACGGACGTGGACAAGCTAGACCACGCTGAGATGGAGCGCTGTTTTGGGCTGTTGATGGAGGCCGGTTGCGATGGGCTGATCGTCGCCGGCTCGCTCGGCGAAGGGCCGATGCTGACCCATGGCGAGAAGCTCGACCTTCTGAAAATCGCCCGCAGCGTTGCCGGCGGCAAGCCGGTGCTGCTGACTGTGAATGAGGCTGCGACGCGCGATGCCTGCATGCTGGCGCAGGCCGCTCGAGTGGCGGGTGCCGACGGCATCATGCTCGTGCCATCTCCGATATATCACACCGATCCGGACGAGACGGTCGAGACGCTGAGGGCGGTCGCGGCGGCCAGCGATCTGCCGATCATGATCTACTCGAACCGCATCGCCTATCGCGTCGATGTCACCGTGCCGGTCCTTGAGCAGCTAGCCGGCGTCGAGAACATTGTTGCGATCAAGGAATCGTCTGACGACATCCGCCGCACAACCGACATCATCAATGCCTTCGGCGACCGCTTCGATGTCTTCACCGGCGTCGACAACCTCGCCTTCGAGGCGCTGGCGCTGGGTGCTGTCGGCTGGGTGGCTGGCCTTGTCACCGCCTTCCCGCGCGAAACAGTCGCGATCTACCAGCTGATGAAGCAGGGGCGCTACGACGAGGCGCTGAAGATCTACCGCTGGTTCCGGCCGCTGCTCGACCTCGATGTTTCGACCTACCTCGTCCAGAACATCAAGCTCGCCGAGGTGCTGGCGATCGGTTCGAACGACCGGGTGCGCATGCCGCGCAAGCCGCTGTCTGGGGAACGTCGCGCCGCGGTGGAGAAGATCATCACGCAGGCCCTTGCGACGCGGCCCGAACTGCCGTCATTCTGAGGCACCCCCAACCGCTTCCAGATTGCGTGCATCTCGATGAGTTACAATGAAATTGCGGTGGTCGGTGCCGGCGTCGTTGGCATCTGCGCCGCAACCTATCTCGCCGAAAGCGGCCAGCGCGTCGTCCTGTTCGACCGCACTGGCGTCTGCGAGGAAACCAGTTCCGGCAACGCCGCCGCCCTTGCCTTCTCCGACGTGCTGCCGCTCGTGCAGAAGGGCATGATGCGCAAGCTGCCGCAGTGGCTGAAGGACCCGCTCGGCCCGCTTTCCATCCCGCCGGCCTATCTCCCGAAACTGATGCCGTGGCTGTGGCGCTTCTGGCGTGCCTCTGCCGACGAACATTACGAGGCAAGCCTTTCGGCGCAGACGGCGCTGATGGGTGTGGCCGAGCGCGAGTGGATGGCGCTCATCAACCGCTCCGGAACGCGTGCCATGCTCAACGAGCACGGTTCGCTCGATCTCTATGAGAGCCAGGCCGAGTTCGCGGCCGAGCTGCCGGGCTGGGAAGCCAAGGCCCGCCACGGCATCGAGTTCCGCCATCTCGACATGGAGGAAGCGGCTGAGATCCAGCCGGGCCTGTCGCCGAGCTTCGTGCGCGCGACCTTCGTGCCGGGCTGGAAGAATGTCAGCGACCCGAAGCTGTTCAGCAAAGCGATCTATGCCTACGCCGAAACCACCGGCCGGGTCCTCTTCGACCGAAAGACGATCACCGGGATCGTCCCCGGCGTCCAGGGCGCGGCGGTGCGGTTCGATGACGGCGGCAGCGAGGACTTCAAGGCGGTCGTGGTCTGCGCAGGCGCCTGGTCGAAGAACCTTGCGGCCCAGCTTGGCGACCGCGTGCCGCTCGAAACCGAGCGCGGGTACAACACGACGCTGCCGCCCGGTGCCTTCGACGTGCGCTGCCAGCTGATCTTCCCGGCGCACGGCTTCGTCATCACGCCGCTGTCGACGGGCCTACGCGTTGGCGGCGCGGTCGAGCTCGGCGGCCTCAAGCGCCCGCCGAACTATGCGCGCTCGCGGGCCATGCTGGAAAAGGCGAAGCGTTTCCTGCCCGGCCTTCGGGCCGAGGGAGGACGCGAATGGATGGGCTACCGCCCGTCGCTGCCGGATTCGCTGCCGGTCATCGGCAAGTCGACCGCATCGCCGTACGTCACCTACGCCTTTGGCCACGGCCATCTTGGACTGACGCAGGCCGCCGCCACCGGCGCGCTGGTGCGCGACCTGGTGCTTGGCCGCACGCCGCCCATATCGCTCGATCCATACTCACCTCAGAGGTTCTGACCAACATGGCGCGCCACTCCTTCTTCTGCCTTGACGGACACACATGCGGTAATCCGGTTCGGTTGGTAGCAGGAGGAGGCCCGCTGCTGCAGGGCTCCACGATGATGGAGCGGCGCGCCCATTTCCTCGCCGAGTATGACTGGATCCGCAAAGGGCTGATGTTCGAGCCGCGCGGACACGACATGATGTCGGGCTCGATCCTCTATCCGCCGACGCGGCCCGACTGCGACATCGCCATCCTCTTCATCGAAACCTCCGGCTGCCTGCCGATGTGCGGCCACGGCACGATCGGCACCGTGACGATGGCCTTGGAGCATGGGCTCGTCACGCCGAAGGAGCCGGGCAAGCTGCGCCTCGACACGCCGGCCGGCCTCGTGCTGGCTGAGTACAAGCAGGAGGGGCAATATGTGGAGGAGGTGCGCATCACCAACGTGCCGTCCTTCCTCTATGCCGAAGGCCTCGAGGTCGAGTGCCCGGACCTCGGCATGCTCAAGGTCGACGTCGCCTATGGCGGCAATTTCTACGCGATCATCGAGCCGCAGGAGAACTTCCGCGACATGGCCGATTATTCGGCCGGCCAGCTGGTCGCCTGGAGCCCAATCCTGCGCGAGCGGCTGAATGCGGCCTACAAGTTCGAGCACCCCGAAAACCCCGCCATCAACCGGCTGACCCACATTCAGTGGACCGGCAAGGCGCAGACGCCTGAGGGCGACGCACGAAACGCGGTGTTCTACGGTGACAAGGCGATCGACCGTTCACCCTGTGGCACCGGCACCTCGGCGCGCATGGCGCAGCTCCACGCCAAGGGCCGCCTGAAGGTCGGCGACACATTCATGCACGAATCGATCATCGGCTCGATGTTCGCCGGCAAGGTGGAAGCCGAAACCGCCGTCGGCGGGCGCAAGGCGATCATTCCTTCGATCGGCGGCTGGGCGCGAATGACCGGCATCAACACCATTTTCATCGACGACCGCGACCCGTTCGCGCACGGCTTCACGGTGCTCTGAAAGCACCGCTTCGCACTTCCCTTGCGTCACGGCGCCGCGTCGTTTGATGTCGCACAGAGGACAATGAAACCAGATAATCGTGAGATGTTTTGGTTTCCAATTTCCTTTTGCGAATAACGCCTTAGCAATAGCTGAGGCGCAGGGAGTCAATCATCTTGTCAGTTCCCGACACGTGTGCAGAAACGCGCCGAAAGTGCGTGTTTTTTTACATGAAGCCGAATTGGGGAGTTGCAATCCGATAGCCGCGTAATAGGACTAAGGAACCAAAGAAAAAGAATGCGCCTCTCGCGGCGACATTCTCGGGGAGCACATACTGATGGAGTATTTTGTCCAGCAGCTTATCAACGGGCTGACGCTCGGCTCGATTTATGGCCTGATCGCGATCGGCTACACGATGGTGTACGGCATCATCGGCATGATCAACTTCGCCCACGGCGACATCTTCATGATCGGCTCGTTCATCGCCCTGACGATGTTCCTGGTGCTGACGTCGGTCCTGGGCTTCACCTTCCTGCCGGTTGTACTTCTGATCGTCTTGATTGTGGCGATGCTGTTTACTTCCGCATGGGGATGGACGGTCGAGCGCCTGGCCTACCGACCCTTGCGCGGCTCGTTCCGCCTCGCGCCGCTGATCACCGCGATCGGCATGTCGATCCTGCTGCAGAATTTCGTGCGCGTCACCCAGGGCGCGCGCGTCAAGCCGTTGCCGCCGCAGATCCAGGGCGGCATCACCCTTTTTGAAGGCAATGCGGAGACGGGCGCGATCGTCGTGCAGCTCTCCTACATGCAGCTGATCATCATCGTGACCACTGTCGTCCTGATGACGATCTTCTCGCTGATCATCGCGAAGACCCCGCTCGGTCGTTCACAGCGTGCCTGCGAGCAGGACCGCCGCATGGCGGCGCTGCTCGGCGTCAATGTCGACCGCACGATCTCGCTGACCTTCCTGATGGGCGCAGCGCTCGCGGCGGTCGCCGGCCTGATGTTCCTGCTTCTCTATGGCGTGATCGACTTCTACATCGGCTTCCTCGCCGGCATCAAAGCCTTCACCGCGGCCGTTCTCGGCGGCATCGGCTCGCTGCCCGGCGCAATGCTCGGCGGCCTGCTGATCGGCCTGATCGAGGTGTTCTGGTCGGGCTACTTCACCGTCGAGTACAAGGACGTCGCGGCGTTCTCTATCCTCGCCATTGTGCTCATCTTCCTGCCGTCAGGTCTCCTCGGCAGGCCGGAAGTGGAGAAGGTCTGAGCCATGGCAACCGCTACAGACAACCGTATTGCGGATTCCGTCCGCGACGCCTTCATCGCCGCGCTTCTGGTTGGGGTGCTGGGTTTCTTCTTCCTGGCGCTTCGCACCGAGATCGCGCCCGGCGGCCTTGCGCTGTCGACGCGCTGGGGGCTCTGGTTCTCGGCCATCGCGATCGTCTTCGTCATTCGCCTGGCGCTGAACCTGTTCCTCTTCAAGGCCAACCGGCCGGTGAGGACGGGTCCAAGCACCTTCGCGAAGATCGGGGCCAGCCTGCCTGACCTCAGCGGCTGGACCGGCACCATTATGCTGGTGGTGGCAATCGCGTTGCCGTTCCTGGTCACGACGTTCCTGCCGGCACAGCAGCGTCAGTTCATCGACCTGATGATCCTGATCCTCACCTATGTGATGCTGGGCTGGGGCCTGAACATCGTGGTGGGCCTTGCCGGCCTGCTCGACCTCGGCTTCGTCGCCTTCTACGCGATCGGCGCCTATTCGTTCGCGTTGCTCGCGCACTACTTCGATTTTTCGTTCTGGATGGCGCTGCCGGTCGCCGGCATTCTTGCCGCGTTCTGGGGCATGATCCTGGGCTTCCCGGTTCTGCGCCTGCGCGGCGACTATCTGGCGATCGTTACGCTCGCCTTTGGTGAGATCATCCGCGTCGTGCTGCTCAACTGGTACGACTTCACCGGCGGCCCGAACGGCATCTCGGGAATTCCGAAGCCGACCTTCTTCGGGCTCGACTTCGGCCGGGGCGAAGGCAATTTTGCCGCCGTCTTCGGCATCCCGTATTCGACGATCCACCGCTTCATCTATCTCTACTTCATCATCCTCCTTCTCGCCGTCATCACCTATTTCGTGACGAACCGCCTGCGCCGGCTACCCATCGGCCGTGCTTGGGAGGCGCTGCGCGAGGATGAGATCGCCTGCCGCTCGCTCGGCATCAACACCACCAACACCAAGCTGACGGCATTCGCCATCGGCGCGATGTTTGGCGGCTTTGCCGGTGCGTTCTTCGCCACCCGTCAGGGCTTCGTATCGCCCGAGAGCTTCACCTTCATCGAGTCAGCGATCATCCTCGCCATCGTGGTGCTGGGCGGGCTCGGCTCGCAGTTCGGCGTCGTCGTGGCGTCGACCGTGATGATCGGCGGCATGGAGATCCTGCGAAATCTCGGCTTCCTGAAGGGCGCCTTCGGGCCTGACTTTGACCCGGTTCAGTACCGCATGCTGATCTTTGGCCTGGCCATGGTGCTGATCATGGTCTGGAAGCCGCGCGGTCTGGTCACGACCCGCGAACCTACCGCCGTCCTCAAAGAGAAGAAGAAGATCGGAGCCGATCTGGTTGCACAGGGCGAGGGGCACTGATGAGCGTAATCTCGCAAGACATCACGAACGGCGAACTCGCCAACTGGGACAGGGATCCGGTGCTCAGCGTCGAGCATCTCACCATGCGGTTCGGCGGCCTCGTCGCCATCGACGACCTTTCCTTCAATGTCGGCCGCGGTGACATCACCGCGCTGATCGGGCCGAATGGCGCAGGCAAGACCACCGTCTTCAACTGCGTCACCGGCTTCTACAAGCCGACCGAGGGGCGCATCGTCATGCGGCACGGACCCGGACGCCAGCAGGAGGCGGTCGACGCCGTCACTGCCGGTGACGGAGCCTGGGCGCGCAGCGCGGAGGGGGCCGTGTTCCTGCTCGAGCGCATGCCGGACTTCGAAATCTCCCGGCATGCCAAGGTGGCGCGTACCTTCCAGAACATCCGCTTGTTCGGCGGCATGACGCTGCTCGAAAACCTGCTGGTTGCCCAGCACAACAAGCTAATGGCCGCATCCGGTTTCACGGTGGGCGGCATCTTCGGCATCCCCCGCTTCCGGCGCGAGGAGAAGGAAGCGGTCGAGAAGGCCGTCTACTGGCTGGAGCGCACCAAGCTGATCGACCGCGCCGACGATCCGGCCGGCGACCTGCCCTATGGCGACCAGCGCCGTCTCGAAATCGCCCGCGCGATGTGTACCGAGCCGCACCTGCTCTGTCTCGACGAGCCCGCGGCGGGCCTCAATCCGCGTGAATCGGCGGAACTCAACGAACTGCTGCAGTTCATCCGCCGCGAGCACAACACGTCGATCCTGCTCATCGAGCACGACATGGGCGTGGTGATGGAAATCTCGGACCACGTCATCGTGCTCGACTATGGCGTGAAGATTTCGGACGGCAGCGCCGAGTTCGTCCGCACCGATCCGCGCGTCATCGCCGCCTATCTCGGCGTCGAGGACGAGGAGATCGAGGACAAGCCGGAGATCGCCTCGCTTGTGGTCGAGGCACTGGGCGAGGAAGCGGCGGAAGAGGCCGGCATCGACGTTCCCACGGATGTAACCCCGGAAGACGTCGCGGCACTTGCCGAAACCGCGTCGCCCGAACAGGCCGCGCATCCCGGCAGGCGTCCCGGCGGCATTGAAGGGCCGCGAGAAGGCGGCTCCGACAAGCTGACCATCATCCAGGGCATTGGACCGGTCAACGAACGCAAGCTCAACGAACTCGGCATCTGGCACTTCGACCAGATCGCTGCTTGGACGCCGGAGGAAATCGAATGGGTAGGGTCCTACCTTGCCTTCCCCGGCCGGATCGAGCGGGAGAACTGGGTCGGACAGGCTCAGGAACTTGCACGTAAGAAGTCGGGGGCGGGCGAATGAACGCGCAACAGGAACAACCGCTCCTGAGTGTGAGGGGCGTGGAGACTTACTATGGCAAGATCGTCGCCCTGCGCGGCGTCGATCTCGACGTGATGAAGGGCGAGATCGTCACGATGATCGGCGCGAACGGCGCCGGCAAGTCGACGCTGATGATGACGATCTGCGGCGACCCGCGCGCCCGCACTGGCCAGATTATCTATGACGGCACCGACATCACCGGCATGCCGACGCACGAGATCATGCGGCTCGGCATCGCCCAGTCTCCGGAAGGCCGCCGCATCTTTCCGCGCATGACGGTGCTGGAAAACCTGCAGATGGGCGCGCAGCTGGTCGACCCGAAGTATTTCGACGACGACCTCAAGCGCGTCTATGACCTCTTCCCGCGCCTCAAGGAGCGCGCGATGCAGCGCGGAGGCACCCTGTCGGGCGGCGAACAGCAGATGCTGGCGATCGCCCGCGCGCTGATGAGCCGGCCGAAGCTGCTTCTGCTCGACGAGCCGTCGCTGGGCCTGGCGCCACTGATCGTCAAGCAGATTTTCGAGGTCATCAAGGAACTCAACCGCAACGAGGGCCTGACGGTGTTTCTCGTCGAGCAGAACGCGTTCCACGCGCTCAAGCTCGCGCACCGCGGCTATGTGATGGTCAACGGCAAGATCACCATGAGCGGCACCGGCGCCGAACTCCTGAAACGCGAAGAGGTGCGCGCGGCCTACCTCGAAGGCGGAAGGCACTGAGGAGCGCGACATGGAAACAGTCGAACATCAGAACTCGCTGATCTGGGAAGTCACTTTCTGGGAATTCGCGCTCGTCACCGTCATCCTGGCGGGCGGCGCGGCGTTCCTCACCGGACGGGCGATGGGCCGGACCTGGCAGAGCGACAAGGTGCTGGTCATCTACATGATCCTGCTGGCGGCGGCGACGCGGTTCATCCACTTCGCGCTGTTCCGCGGAACGCTCCTTTCGCTCCATTACTACATTGTCGACCTGATCGTGCTGCTCGTCATCGCCTTCATCGGCAAGCGGATGATGCGGGCACGCCAGATGGGCCGCCAGTACAGCTTCATCTACGAACGGTCTGGTCCGTTCGGATGGCGGCGAAAGGCCTGAAAGCTAAAGGCGGCCGCTCTACTTCGGCCGCTTCATGAAAATCGGCTAAAACTTCTTCCCTAAGGGACAGAATTGAGATTTGATGCCGATCAAGCGGGGTGAAACCCGCGCTTTGCGGCAACCGGAACAGCAACACCGTCCGGAACCGCTACGGGAACATCAGGGTGTTTAAAGGGAGTAGTCATGAAGAAACTTCTTCTTGCAGGTGCAGCGCTGGGCCTTCTGATGTCCGGCTCCGCATGGGCAGATATCAAGATCGGCACGGCTGGTCCGATGACCGGTCAGTATGCGACCTTCGGTGCCCAGATGAAGGCCGGTGCTGAACTGGCGGTCGAGCACATCAACGCCGCTGGCGGTGTGCTCGGCGAGAAGCTGGTCCTGGAGATCGGCGATGATGCCTGCGACCCGCGCCAGGCGGTGAACGTCGCCAACCAGATGGCCGGTAACGGCGTGGTCTTCATGGCTGGTCACTTCTGCTCCGGCTCGTCCATTCCGGCATCGCAGGTTTATGCCGAGGAAGGCATCATCCAGATCTCGCCGGGATCGACCAACCCGACCTTCACCGATGAGCGTCCGGGCGACGGCATCTTCCGCATGTGCGGCCGCGACGACCAGCAGGGTGAAGTGGCGGGCAAGTACCTGCTCGACAAGTTCCCCGACAAGAAGGTCGCCTTCATCCACGACAAGACCGCGTACGGTCAGGGTCTCGCTGACGCGACCAAGGCTGTCTACGAGGCCAACGGCGGCAAGCCGGCCCTCTACGAAGCCTACACCGCCGGTGAAAAGGACTACACCGCGCTGGTCTCTAAGCTGAAGTCGGAAGGCGTCGGCGTTCTCTATGTCGGCGGTTACCACACCGAGGCCGGCCTGATCCTGCGCCAGATGCGCGAGCAGGGCATGGACACCATCCTCGTCTCGGGTGACGCGCTCGTGACCGACGAATACTGGGCAATCACCGGCGACGCGGGCGAAGGCACGCTGATGACTTTCTCGCCGGATCCGCGCAAGAACCCGGATGCGACGGACATCGTCGAGCAGTTCCGCGCCAAGGGCATTGAGCCGGAAGGCTACGTCCTCTACACCTACGCTGCCGTTCAGGCATGGGCGCAGGCAGCCGAGAAGGCTGGTTCGATCGACTTCGAGCCGGTGGTCGAGAAGCTCCATTCCGAGACCTTCAAGACCGTGCTGGGCGACTCCTCCTTCGACGACAAGGGCGACAGCCGTCTGCCGGGCTACGTCTTCTACGAGTGGAAGGGCGGCAAGTACGACTATGTGAGCGAGTAATCTCGCTCTCATAGGTAGAAACGATGCCTGGCCCCATGCGGCCGGGCATTTTATTTGGCACCTGCCCAACAACTATTGCGATGCAGCATTTTCGGACTAATCTCGGCCAGTCGTCTTTGCCGGAGTGAAGTTCTTGAAGATCCGCAAGCTGCTTGTCGCCAATCGTTCCGAGATTGCCATTCGCGTCTTCCGCGCAGCAAATGAGCTGGGCATCAAGACGGTCGCCATCTGGGCCGAAGAAGACAAATATGCGCTCCACCGCTTCAAGGCAGACGAGAGCTATCCGATCGGCCGCGGCCCGCATCTGAAGAAGGATCTCGGCCCGATCGAGAGCTACCTGTCGATCGACGAGGTGATCCGCGTCGCCAAGCTTTCCTGTGCGGACGCGATCCACCCGGGCTATGGCCTGCTTTCGGAAAGCCCTGAATTCGCCGACGCCTGCGCCGAGGCCGGCATCGTCTTCATCGGTCCGAAGCCAGAGACGATGCGGCGGCTGGGCAACAAGGTGGCCGCGCGCAACCTCGCGATCGAGATTGGCGTGCCGGTGGTTCCGGCAACCTACCCGCTGCCCGACGACATGGACGAGGTCGCGAAGCTTGCCGCCGAGATCGGCTATCCGCTGATGCTGAAGGCGTCGTGGGGCGGTGGCGGGCGCGGCATGCGCGCGATCCGCTCCGAAGCCGACCTTGCCCGCGAGGTGATGGAAGCCAAGCGTGAGGCCAAGGCCGCATTCGGCAAGGACGAGGTCTATCTCGAGAAGCTGGTCGAGCGCGCGCGCCACGTTGAGGTGCAGGTGCTGGGGGACACGCACGGCAATGCCGTGCACCTGTTTGAGCGTGATTGCTCGATCCAGCGCCGCAACCAGAAGGTCGTCGAGCGCGCGCCAGCGCCGTATCTCAACGATGCGCAGCGGCAGGAGCTGTGCGGCTACGCGCTGAAGATCGCGAAGGCCACCGACTATGTGGGCGCCGGCACCGTCGAATTCCTGATGGATGCCGATACCGGCAAGTTCTACTTCATCGAGGTCAATCCACGCATCCAGGTCGAGCACACCGTCACCGAGGAGGTGACGGGCATCGACATCGTCAAGGCGCAGATCCGCATTCTCGAAGGCGAGGCAATTGGAACGCCGGAATCCGGCGTGCCGGCGCAGGAGGACATTGGCCTGCATGGCCATGCCCTGCAGTGCCGCATCACCACGGAGGACCCGGAGCAGAATTTTATCCCCGACTATGGCCGCATCACCGCCTATCGGTCGGCGGCTGGCTTCGGCATCCGCCTCGATGGCGGCACCGCCTATACCGGTGCGATCATCACCCGCTACTACGACCCGCTGCTGGTCAAGGTGACGGCGTCGGGCGGCACTCCCGAGGAAGCGATCGCGCGCATGGACCGTGCGCTGCGCGAGTTCCGCATCCGCGGCGTTGCGACGAACCTCACCTTCCTCGAGGCGATCATCGGCCACCCGAAATTCCGCGACAATTCCTACACGACGCGGTTCATCGACGAGACGCCGGAGCTGTTCAGCCAGGTCAAGCGGCAAGACCGCGCGACCAAGCTGCTGACCTATCTCGCGGATGTCACCGTCAATGGCCATCCCGAGACGAGGGGCCGTCCGAAGCCGAACAGGGATGCCGCGCGGCCGCGCGTACCTTACATCGAAGCGCCGGTGCCGGAGGGTACCAAGCAGCTGCTCGACCAGCTGGGCCCGAAGAAGTTCGCCGAGTGGATGCGCAACGAAGAGCGTGTTCTCGTCACCGACACGACGATGCGCGATGGCCACCAGTCGCTGCTGGCGACGCGCATGCGCACCTTCGACATCGCCGGGATCGCCGGCGTTTATGCCCGCGCGTTGCCGCAGCTGCTCTCGCTCGAATGCTGGGGCGGCGCCACCTTCGACGTGTCGATGCGCTTCCTGACCGAGGATCCGTGGGAGCGCCTGTCGAAGGTCCGCGAGGCAGCGCCAAACCTTCTCCTGCAGATGCTGCTGCGCGGCGCGAACGGCGTCGGCTACACCAACTACCCCGATAACGTCGTCCGCTACTTCGTCAGGCAGGCGGCCCAGGGCGGCGTCGATCTTTTCCGCGTGTTCGATTGCCTCAACTGGGTCGAGAACATGCGCGTCGCGATGGACGCGGTGATCGAGGAAGGCAAGCTTTGCGAAGCGGCGATCTGCTACACCGGCGACATCCTCGATCCGAACCGTGCCAAGTACGACCTCAACTACTACGTCAATCTGACGAAGGAGCTCGAGGCCGCCGGCGCGCACATCATCGCGGTGAAGGACATGGCGGGCTTGCTGAAGCCTGCGGCCGCGAAGGTGCTGTTCAGGGCACTGCGCGAGGCGACGGATCTTCCGATCCACTTCCACACGCATGACACCTCCGGCATTGCGGCCGCCACCGTGCTGGCCGCTGTGGAGGCAGGTGTCGATGCGGTCGATGCGGCGATGGACGCATTCTCGGGCGGTACCTCGCAGCCCTGCCTTGGCTCGATCGTCGAGGCCCTGAAGGGCGATCCGCGCGACACGGGCCTCGACACCGAGTGGATCCGCCGCATCTCGTTCTACTGGGAAGCGGTGCGCAACCAGTACGCCGCCTTCGAAAGCGACCTGAAGGGGCCGGCCTCGGAAGTCTATCTGCACGAGATGCCGGGCGGCCAGTTCACCAACCTAAAGGAACAGGCGCGTTCGCTCGGCCTCGAGACACGCTGGCACGAGGTGGCGCGCGCCTATCACGACGCCAACCTGATGTTCGGCGACATCGTCAAGGTGACGCCGTCGTCGAAGGTGGTCGGCGACATGGCGCTGATGATGGTCTCGCAGGAGCTGACCGTCGAGGACGTGCTGAACCCCGCTCGCGACATTGCCTTTCCGGATTCGGTCGTGTCGATGCTGCGCGGTGACCTCGGCCAGTCGCCGGGCGGCTGGCCGGAAGCGCTGCAGAAGAAGGCGCTGAAGGGAGCGAAGCCGATTACGGTGCGCCCGGGCTCGCTGCTCGCCGATGCCGACCTTGAGGCCGAGCGCAAGCAGATCGAGGAAAAGCTCGAGCGCGAATTGAGCGATGCCGAGTTTGCCTCGTTCCTGATGTACCCGAAGGTGTTCACCGACTTTGCCGCCGCGCAGGCCGAGTACGGCCCGGTGAGCGTGCTGCCGACGCCGTCCTACTTCTACGGCATGGCACCGGAGGAAGAGATCTTCGTGGACCTCGAGCGCGGCAAGACGCTGGTCATCCGCTGCCTCGCCATCGGCGAGACCGATGATCAGGGCATGGTGACGGTGTTCTTCGAACTCAACGGCCAGCCCCGCCGCGTCAAGGTGCCAAACCGCAACGCCGGTGCGAGCGCCGCCAAGGTTCGCCGCAAGGCCGAGGCTGGTAATGCCGCGCATGTCGGCGCGCCGATGCCGGGCGTCATCTCGACCGTTGCGGTGGCTCAGGGCCAGAGCGTCAAGGCAGGCGACGTGCTGCTGTCCATTGAAGCGATGAAAATGGAAACGGCCCTCCATGCGGAGCGAGATGGCGAGATCGCCGAGGTGCTGGTCAGGACCGGCGAGCAGATCGACGCCAAGGACCTGCTGATCGTCTATGCCTGACGATCAGCGGTAGTCGACGAAGTTCTTGTAGATGTAGCCGGTCTTGCCCTCGTAGCTGACGGCGCACCAGCTCTTGCAGTCGGACTCTGCCTTGATCTCTGCATTGGCGGGAACGATTGCCAGAACCTCGGCTTCGTCGCTGGGGCCGGCACGCATGTTGACCGACGCTGACGCGACGGCTGTGCGTAGCGGATCCGCATCCGCCGGAGCGTCGCCTGACGGCTGGCGCTGTTCACGCGCGCCTTCATTCTGCTGCAGCTGCATCTCCTCCAGCCGCTCGATGTCGTCCTCGGTCTCCGCGACCGGCACCGGCGGCACGAATGTGCTTTCGTGCGGCATCGCTTGCAGGATGGAGTTGGTCTGGGCGGGATCGGCGAGCTGCAGCGGCTTGGCGGACTGGATCAGCTGCGCGGCGGTCTCGACCGGGGGCGAGGCCTTTGCCGGCTGCGCGGTCTTTACCGGTTCTGCCGGTACAGCGGCGGGCGCATCCGGAAGGATCGTTGCCGTCGCGGGCGGCGCCTCGACGCTTGCTTCGGGTGCGGCTGCCTCCCCGGCAACGTCGTTGCCGTCCGACAGGGCTCCAAACAGGAAGAACAGGGCCACGGCACCAAAGACCGTCACCGCGAGCGGGGCCGCAGCGGGCGGCAAGTCATCGATGAAGATCTGGGTTCTCTTACGGGGCCGGCCCTCGGATGTGAGCGGGGCGAGGAAAGGTTCGGGCTTCTGGCGTTTGCGCCAAGGTAACTTTTCCACTGGGCTACTCCTTGCGAAGCGATCAGCCGCGCTGCGCAAAACTCTGGACGCGGAATCCATGGAATCTGAATGTGGCCTCGTTTGGTCGCCTTTGTGGCAGTTGATCCGGCTCCCCCGGAAATTGGCCCCTGTGGCCCATTGACCGGCCCCGCGAACGCTTTAGGTTCCGCGCGTCACGCAGGGATTTCACTGAACAATGCAGGATCAAAGACAAGCAGCGCGCCTCGGTCGCTGGGCGGTTGCAGCGATGTTTTTCGCGAACGGTTTTGTCACTGGCAGCTGGGCGCCGCAGGTGCCGGTTCTCCTGTCACGCTTTGACATTGCCGAGACGGTGGTCGGCCTGCTGATCCTGATCTTCGGCATTGGCGCGCTGGTGGCGATGCCGACCTGCGGCTGGCTGATGGGCCGCCATGGTTCGCGCGCGGTCCTGCGCGGGTTTGCGGCGCTGCTGGGGTTGGTGCTGCCAGCCGTGGCACTGGCGCCCAATCTCGTTCTCGTCATCCCGGCGATCTTTGCGCTCGGGGCGATCGTCGGCGGCATGGACGTCGCGATGAACACGCATGCGGTGGAGACCGAGCGCCAGCTGGGCAGGGCAATCATGTCCTCTTCGCACGGCTTCTGGAGCCTCGGCGGCTTTGCCGGAAGCGCCACCGGTGGCCTGCTCATCCAGAACACGGGACACATCATGCAGGCGCTCATCGTCGGCGCGATCGCCTACGTCCTCGTCGCCGGCGCCTGGCTACGGCTCGTCGACGGCGAGATCCGCACAACGTCAGGCAAGCGCGAGCCGTTCTCCTTCCCGAAGGATCCGCTGATTTACTTGGTGGGCATCGTCTCGCTGTTCTGCATGATCCCGGAGGGCTCGGTGCTCGAATGGGGCGCGCTGCATCTCCAGCGTAGCCTTGGCGCGGAGATCGGCCTTGCCGGCTTTGCCTTCGGCGGCTTTGCCGTAACGATGGCGATCATGCGCTTTATCGGCGACGGCATCCGCAACCGCTTCGGCGCGGTGAAGACGCTGCGCGTCTCGGCGCTGATTGCCGGCGTCGGCGTCTTGATGGCTGGCCTTGCGCCCAATCCCTACATGGCGATCGCGGCGTTTGCCTTCGCAGGCATTGGTGTTGCTAACCTTGTGCCAATCGTCTTCTCGGCCGCGGGAAACCATGCAGGCGTTGCTTCGGCGACCGCGGTGAGCGTCGTCACTACCATGGGCTATTCCGGCATGCTGGTGGCGCCGTCCGCCATCGGCTTCATCGGCGAGCATCTCGGCTTCCCGGTTGTCTTCGCCGGCCTGTCGCTGTTCCTGTTCGTCGTCAGCGCGATGGCCCGCATCGTCAAGCGCGCGGACTTCGTGCACTCGCAAGAGTAACCGCCAAAACGGAAGAGGCTGCCCGCAGGCAGCCTCATCACGTTACGCAATAATCAAAGCTATAGCCGTCCCATAAGGACCAGTATCAACACGATGACAAGGACCACGCCGAGGATGCCGGAGGGTCCGTATCCCCATCCGCGCGAGTAGGGCCAGGCCGGAACCGCGCCCAGCAAAATCAGGATGAGGATGATGATAAGAATTGTACCGAGGGTCATCTCGTCGCCCTTTCATGACCAATCACGCATCAACAATGTGATCTTCACGATATTGTTCCCGAACGAGTTTTTCGGGCGGCGCTGGCGGCGGATTACTCCGCCGCCCGGCTGTAGGCAGGAGTGGCGCCGACAGGTTCGTCATTCGAGGCCTTGTCGCCGCCGGCGCTGCGGCGCCGCCAGAAGAACAGGCGTCCGAGCAGGCTGCGGTTTTCCTCGCCCTCACGTGGCGTCTCGCGGGTAAACACCATCAGCGCCGCCGGGGTTACTATCAGCGTCAGGACCGTCGCGAAGGCGAGGCCGAAGACAATCGCCGAGGAGAGCGAGATCCACCACTGTGTCGACGGCGCGTTGATCGTCGTCTCATGGTGGAAGAGCTCGAGGCCAAGGCCCATCGCGATCGGCAAGACGCCGAGGATCGCCGCCGCCGCCGTCAGCACGACGGGGCGTGCACGCTCGCGGCAGGTCTGCAGCACCGCGTCCATCTTGCTCCAGCCCTCGTGGCGCAGACGGTCGTAGGTGTCGATCAGCACGATGTTGTTGTTCACCACGACACCCGCGAGTGCGATGACGCCGATGCCCGACATGATGATGCCGAAGGCCTGACCGGTGATCAGCAGGCCGAGGAACACGCCGATCGTCGCCATCACCACAGTCATCAGCACCAGGAACACGCTGGTGAACTTGTTGAACTGGGCAAGCAGCACGATGAAGATCAGGAACACGGCCGCGCCGAATGCCCGCGAAAGGAAGGCGCTGGCCTCATCGCTTTCTTCGCTCGAACCGGCGAGCTTCCAGCGTGCGTTGCCGAGGTCCATCTCGCCTACAGCCTTCGCCACTTCCGCCTGCACGGCGGCGACCTGGAAGCCGTTGGCGACATTCGCCTGAACCACGATCGTCCGCTGGCCGTCGATGCGGTTGAGGACGCCCGTGCGCGGCTCCGCCTTACGCGAGACGAAGTTCGAGATCGGCACGGAGCCCTGCGGGGTCTCGACGCGCAGCTGGTCGAGGGTCGAGAGCGTGCGCCGGTCCTCGGGCAGCCGCAGCCGGATATCGACCGCGTCATCCGCGCCGGCCGGGCGGTAGTCGGTCAGTTTGAGGCCCGTGGTGACGAGCTGGACGACTGTGCCGACCGCGATGGGGCTGATGCCGTACTGCGCGGCCTTCGTGCGGTCGACCGTCAGTGCCCAGTCCACACCGGGGGGCGGCAGACCGTCGGCAATGTCGATCACGCCGGGGACCTGTCCGATGCGCGCAGCCACTTGCCGCGCCTTGTCCTCAAGGCCGGCCGGATCCGCCGCGGAGATGCGAAGCTGGATCGGCTTGCCGGTCGGCGGGCCAGCATCCGGGACGCGCACCTCGACGTCGACGCCGGGAATGCCGGCCATCGTAACGCGCAGGTCATCCAGAATCTCGTTGGCAGGCTTGCGCTCACGCCAATCGACGAACTCGTACTGGATCACGCCGACCACGTCTTCGGGGACGTCCTGCCCGCCGCCGCGCGTCTGGCCCACCGTCGTGTAGACGGACTTGATGCCCGGCCAGCCGAGCAGCCGGTCCTCCGCAACGCGGGTCGCCTGGTCCATTTCCGCGAGCGAAAGGTTGCCGCGTGCGTGGACGTACAGCAGGCCATAGTCCGGCTCGACGTTCGGGAAGAACTCGACGCCTGCGCCATAGTGCGAATAGGTGTACATGACGCCGAACAGCAGGGCGACCGCGCCCACCAGCACCGTCTTCGGGTAGCTGACCGCCTTCTTGACGAGCGCCATGTAAGCGCCGTCGCGGCGCTCTTCCTCTGGAATGACGTGCGCGTGAGCGAACTTCGCGCCAATGGTCGGCGTGAAGACCAGCGCGTACAGCATCGAAGCGGCCAGCGTCACGATCAGCGTGATCGGCATGTACATCATGAAGCTGCCGACGATGCCGGGCCAGAACAGCAGCGGCGAGAACGCCGCAATACGCGTCAGCGTCGCGGCCGCGACCGGGCCTGCCATGCGCTTGGCGGCAAGCTCGAACGCCTGCTCGCGCGGCATGCCTTCCGACATGCGCCGCTCGGCGAACTCAACGACGATGATCGCGTCGTCGACCAGCATGCCGACCGCAAGGATGAGGCTGAACAGCACGATCATGTTGATCGTGAAGCCCATCAGTGCCAGCAGCAGGATGCCCATCAGGAACGATGACGGGATCGCCAGGCCAATGATGAGCGAGGACCTTCCCGACAGCGCATAGAGGATCACGATGAAGACGAGGATGACCGCGATCAGCACGTGGTTCTGCAGGTCGCCAAGCAGCTGGATGATGAAGGTGGACTTGTCCTGCGTGTAGGTGACCTGCATCCCCTCGGGCAGGTTCTTCTGGAACTCGTCGGCAAGCGCCTTCACCTGATCGACCGTCTCGACGAGGTTCGAGCCGATGCGCTTCTTCACCTCGATCGCGATCGCAGGTTTGCCGTCGATGCGGCTGATCGTTTCCGCGTCCTTGTGGGTCGAGCGGATGGTGGCGAGGTCCTGCGCGCGCACGATGGCGTTGGGACCGGCAACGACCGGCAGGGTGGCGACGTCTTCGACCGTCTCGATCAGCGCCGGGACCTTGACCGAATAACGGCCTTCAGAGCCTTCGAGTGCGCCGGCGGCGACAAGGCTGTTCGAGGCGCCGACGCCCTGAATGAGCTGGTCAAGCTGGAGTCCATAGGACGAAAGCTTCATCGGGTCGATGACGACCTCGACGAGATCGTCACGGGCGCCCTTGAGCACAGCCTCGAGCACGCCCGGTACTTCCTCGATGCGGTCGCGCAGCTCGCGTGCCGCGGTCGTCAGGGTGCGCTCAGGCACGTCACCCGAAAGCGTGACGACCAGCACGGGGAACTCGGAAATGTTGACCTCGTGCACGGTTGGCTCTTCCGCGCCTTGCGGGATGTCGGGCCGCGCGTCGGAGACCTTGTTGCGCGTGTCGTCGAGCGCCGTCTTCAGGTCCGTCGACGGGTCGAACTCGAGCAGGACGTAGCCCCCGCCTTCATAGGCGGCCGAGCGCATTTCCTTGACGCCCTTGATCGTCTTCAGCTTCGTTTCAATCGGGCGCAGCAGGAGCCGCTCCGAGTCCTCGGGCGAGATGCCCTGATAGATCAGGCTCACATAGATGATCGGAATGGGAACGTCGGGCTCTGCTTCCTTCGGGATCGAGATGTAGGAAAGCGCGCCCGCGATCATCAGGAACACGAGCGTGGTCAGCGTCAGGCGCGCGTTCCGGACCGCAAGTCGTACGATATCCATGACATGCCCCTTAGAGGGTGCCGCCAGCCGCTACTTCGGCCAGCTTCTTGATGGTTTCCGGGTCGGCGTCGACCGGATTGACCGTGTCGCCCTCGGAGATCATCTCCTGCCCCGCCACGATGATGCGCACGTCGTCGGGAATACCGGCGAGGACGAGGCCGTGAGGGGTGTCGTCGACGAGGTCGATCGGGAAGAACACCACCTTGTCGCTGGCGTCGACCGCACGGATGCCGAGGTCGCCGTCGGCGCTGAGCGTGACGACGGAACGCGGCAGGATCGTTGCGGGCACCGGATCGGCACGCAGCGTAATCTCTGCGGTCATGCCCGACGGAACCTTGCCGTCCGGGTTCGGGATCGCGATCTCGACGCGGAAGGTGCGTGTGGTGGTCGTGGCGTCGCGGCTCACATGCCGCAGTTCGCCCTCGACCTGCATGCCATTGACCAAGCGCACTTCGGCCTTGTCACCGGGCTCGACGAAGCCAAGGTCACGCTCCGACACCTCGCCGCGAGCAAGGATCGGATCGAGATTGAGGATCGTTGCCACCGGCGCTCCGACCTGCACCGCGGTCCCGAGCTCGACGTCGATCTTGTCGATCGTGCCGGGGAAGGGGGCGCGCACGATGTTGCGGTTGAGTTCCGCCTCCGCGGCTTCGAGCCCGGAACGGGCAAGCGCAAGTGCGGACATTGCCGTATCGAGCTGCTGCTTGGAGACGCTGCCCTGCTTGTGGAGCTTTTGGGCCGCTTCGGCTTCGGTCTCGCGCTGCTTCAGCGTCTGGCGCGCGGCCTCGACCGCGGCTTCCTTGCCCTCAGCCTCGAGCTTCAGGATGACGTCGCCGCGATTGACGCGATCGCCGAGCTTGACCGGCAGTTCCTCGATAACACCAGCCGTGCGTGCCGCCAGGACCGCGCGCTGGTCGGCGTCGGTATAGCCGGACATGCGGATGGCGCGCGAATGCTCGATACGGATTGGCTTGAGAACGCCGACGGTGCGCAGCGGCGTGGAGACCTGCTGCTCTTCAGCCGGTTTCTTTGCAGCCGCAGCCGGATCCTCACCGGCCGCGCTGCCGACCGAGGAGAATTCCCCGGTGGCAACCCACGCAACAGTACCGATCAGGACGGCAATCGCCGCAACCTTGTGAAACTTTATCCTGGGCATTCGAGATATCCAGCGCACGCTTCTCGTTCAGGCCCCACGCCGAGCGAGTGATATGGAGGTCACGGGGGCCGCGTTCAATAGATCTCAGGTTCTGACCTTATGAGCGCGTGACCTTTACAGTAGTAATCATCCTCGAAATAGTCAGAAAAACTGAAGTGATCATCAATGCGGTGGCAGTAATGGCTCATAACTGTTAACAGAACAACGGTTTCGCCCACGAGACTCGCCTTCGCGGGAGGGATGGCTTGTTCCTGAAACACGATGCGCGCGAGAGCAGGCCACGACGATCCCATCGCCGACTTCAGGGCTGCTCCGCGTAGCCAATCGCTACATGCCCTAGCGTGATGCGCAACCCTTCATCCTGAAGGCTGGTGACAGGGTTTGTCAGGAGGAGTTGCCGTAACGTCAGTTCTTCTGTCAGCTTGTACGGAATTTCCGCCGGACACTGGCAATTGCGACCTATGCGCGTTCTCGCAGCGGCGACACCGCGAAATGGTCACGATCCTCATGTTGAGGGATACGGGCGGCGACCACTTGCCTCGCGACTTTGTCATGTGCGCGCGCGCGGTTTGTGCTAGAAGGCCGCAAATCCCCATTCCGCCGCTGACAGGCGAAAACGAGTTTGACCGCGATGTTTGAATTCCTCGACCGTCCGCTGGAGCGCCGCATCACAGTTGGCGTGAAGGTTGGCGACGTGATGGTAGGCGGTGGCGCACCGGTCGTCGTCCAATCCATGACCAACACGGATACTGCCGACGTCGATTCCACCGTTGCCCAGGTGGCGGCGCTGCATCGGGCAGGTTCCGAAATTGTCCGCATCACCGTCGACCGCGATGAATCGGCTGCCGCGGTGCCGCACATTCGCGACCGTCTGGTCCGGCTCGGCATCAACGTGCCGCTGGTCGGCGACTTTCACTATATCGGCCACAAGCTGCTTGCGGACCATCCGGCCTGCGCCGAGGCGCTGGCGAAGTATCGCATCAACCCGGGCAATGTCGGCTTCAAGGACAAGAAGGACAAGCAGTTCGGCGCGATCGTCGAGACGGCTATCCGCCACGACAAGCCGGTGCGCATCGGCGTCAACTGGGGCTCGCTCGACCAGGAGCTGCTGACGCGGCTGATGGACGAGAACCAGAAGAACGGATCGCCCATGACCGCGCAGGAAGTCATGCGCGAGGCGATCGTGCAGTCGGCGCTGATCTCGGCCGAGATGGCCGAGGAGATCGGCCTGCCGCGCGATAAGATCATCCTGTCGGCCAAGGTCAGCCAGGTGCAGGACTTGATCGCGGTTTATGTCGAGCTGGCCAAGCGCTCGAACCACGCGCTGCATCTGGGTCTCACTGAAGCCGGTATGGGTTCGAAGGGCATCGTCGCCTCGTCGGCCGCGATGGGCATTCTGCTCCAGCAGGGCATCGGCGACACGATCCGCATTTCGCTGACGCCGGAGCCCGGCGGCGACCGCACCCGTGAGGTGCAGGTGGCGCAGGAACTGCTGCAGACAATGGGCTTCCGCCAGTTCGTGCCGATCGTTGCCGCTTGCCCCGGCTGCGGCCGCACCACCTCGACCGTATTCCAGGAACTTGCCGCGACGATCCAGGAAGACATTCGCCGCAACATGCCGGAGTGGCGTAAGAAGTATCCGGGCGTCGAGGACCTGAAGGTCGCGGTGATGGGCTGCATCGTCAACGGCCCGGGCGAGTCGAAGCATGCCGACATCGGTATTTCGCTGCCGGGAACGGGCGAGACGCCGACGGCACCCGTGTTCATCGACGGCCAGAAGGCCGCGACGCTGCGCGGCCCGAACATCGCCGAGGATTTCCAGAAGATGGTCGCCGATTATATCGAGCGCCGCTTTGGTATCGGCAGCCAACGCGCCGCCGAATAGGCCTGCGCGTCAGGCGCTGAGCGCCACCGGCGCGCGAGGACGATCCAGCCAGGCGTCGAGCTTGTCAGCGAGCTTGTCCGGTGAGATCGGCTTGGACAGGTAGTCGTCCATGCCGGCCTCGATGCACTTCTCGCGGTCCCCCTTGAGCGCGTGGGCGGTAACACCCACGATCGGGGTGTGGATACCGAGGCTGCGCTCCATGCGGCGGATCGCGGCGGTGGCCTCAAGGCCATTCATCTCCGGCATCGACACGTCCATCAGGATCAGCTTCGGTTTGAGCTCCGAGTGGAGCTCGACCGCCTCGCGTCCGTTCTGCGCGATGCGGTAGCTGAGGCCGAGCCCGTTGAGGATCTGGGAGAAGACCAGCTGGTTCACCTCGTTGTCCTCGGCAACGAGGATGTCGACGTGGCCGGGATGATCGGCGACCTTATCTTCCGGCCCTGCCGTCGCTGCGGCACGGGGCAGCGGGATCACTTCCGTGTTGCCGGCGTCGGTCTGGCGTGACGCCTGCATCACATGGACCAGCGTTTCCAGCAGCACCGCCGAGCGGACAGGCTTCGGCAGGTGAGCTGTAATGCCGGTTTCTGCCGTGATACGTCCCGCTGCCTGGTCGACCGAAGACAGCACCACGATCGGGATATGGCGCAGTGCCGGGTTGGCGACGATGCGTTTCGCCACCTCGACGCCGTTCATGCCCGGCATCTGGTAATCGAGAACGATGCAGTCGACATGCGCGCCAAGCTCGATGCAGCGGTCGAGGAAGGCAAGGGCGATCTCGCCGTCCTCTGCGGCGGCGCAGTCGAAGTTCCAGCCGCGCAGCTGCTCGAGCAGGATGTTGCGGTTTATCTTGTTGTCGTCGACGATGAGGACGCGCGCACCGGACACGTCGACGGGGACTGGCTTCGGACGACGGACGTCCTCGTGAACGGGAAGCGGCAGCATCACCCAGAACACCGAGCCCTTGCCGAGTTCGCTCTCGACGCCGATCTTGCCGCCCATCAGCTCGACGAGGCGCGAAGCGATGGCAAGGCCAAGGCCAGTGCCCTCATGGCGGCGGGTCGATGAGGAGTCGACTTGGCTGAACTTCTCGAAGATCCGCTGCTGCATGTTTTCGGGAATGCCGATGCCGGTATCCTCAACGCGGATGGTGATGCTGGCGACGTCCTTCTTCACCTCGCCGCTGACGTCGACGAGGACGTAGCCCTTCTCGGTGAACTTGACGCCGTTGCCGACGAGATTGGTGACGATCTGGCGGATGCGGCCGACGTCGCCCACTACGCAGGCCGGCAGCGCCGGATCGATGCGGACGATCAGTTCGAGATCCTTCTCGGCGACCTGGCTGGAAACGAGCGTTGCCACATCCTCAATCGCCTCGGCGAGGCGGAACGGTGCCGGGTCGAGCGTCAGCTGGCCTGCGTCGATCTTCGAGAAGTCGAGGATGTCGTTGATGATCGTCAGCAGCGCGCTGCCCGACTTTAGTATCACATCGGCAAAGGTGCGCTGACGGGTGTCCAAATTGGTTCGGATCAGGAGTTCCGCCATTCCGAGGACGCCGTTCATCGGCGTGCGGATCTCGTGGCTCATGTTGGCAAGGAACTCGGACTTGGCGCGGTCGGCGGACTCTGCCTTCACCCACGCAGCCTCGAGCGACTTGTTGGCGGCCTCGAGCTCTTCCTGGGCCTTGGCGATGTTGCGCATCATCGGCACGAACACCCAGCTCGAGGTGAGCACGGCGATCAAGAGGATGATGCCGGCGACCAGCAGGAGCATGCGGGGCAAGCTGTCGTAGCTGTCGATCATATCGCCGCGCAGTTCGGTCATCGTCGCCTTGAGGTTGATGTTGACGCGATCGCGCGCGAGCTTCTGCAGCTGGCTGAAGACGCGCTGTGCTGCCGGCGACGAATAGTCCGTGAAGATGTCGAGACGCCGCGCGAGCGAGATGACCTCACGCATGTCCTTTTCGAGCGACGGACGGGTCTCGTCGCCCTCCCAAATGTGCAGGAAGGCGGGGGACATCTGCAGCCCGCGAATGTCGCTCAGGATCGGATCAGGCGAGTCGAAGACGTGTTCCGTCGGCGTGGAACCCCGCTCCTCCGCCGCAATGCGGCGACCTTCCTCGGTCTGTACGTCGCCACGCACGGCGGTCGAAAAGGCGCGGTAGAGGCTGTCGAGGCGCTCGACGACGCGCCCGAGTTCCCGCCGCGCTTCGACGGCCGCGGGATTGTCCTCCAGCGTGCGTCCCGGGGCGCCTGCGGTGCGGGCGGCCTGCAGTTGCTGCTTCAGGCGCAACTGGTCGAGCGCCAGCGCCTGGTAGATGACGTCGCTGGTTGCCTCGCTCATGGCAACGAGGACGGCCGCGAACTTGATGTTGGTGCGCGCGTTGGACGAATGCCAGTTCACGAAGAACGCGCCAATGCTGACGGCGAGCAAAAACCCCGTCATGATGAAGATCAGACGGCCGCGCATATAGGAGCGCGTGACAGCGATGGACATCGACCCCGCCATAAAAATCCCCAGTTCAGCGGGGAAGAATGGCGAAGTTCCCTTAAAGTGCTGTTAACTCAGGGAAATGTTAGCGCTTGCTTGAAGGCGGGCGTCACGACGAGCGATAGGCAACGAATTCTGCCGCGCGCCGCAGCATCGTGGCGCGCTCACCGAAGGGCGCGAGAATTTCGCTTGCCTGCTCGACGAGGCCCTTGAGCTGCTTCCTCGTCCACTCGATCCCGTGCAGCGAAACCAGCGTGCCCTTGCCCGCGGTGGCGTCCTTGCCGGCCGCCTTGCCAAGGGTGCCGACGTCGGACGTTGCGTCGAGAAGGTCGTCGGCAAGCTGGAAGGCAAGGCCGATCGCAGAGCCGAACTCCCCAAGCCGCTCGCGCTCCTCCGGGGTGGCGTGGCCGATGAGAGCGCCGGCTTCGCAGGCGTAGCGGATCAGCGCGCCGGTCTTCATCGCCTGCAGGGTGACGATCCCCGCCTCATCCGGCTTCACCTTCTCCGCAGCAAGGTCGAGCGCCTGGCCGCCGGCCATGCCACCCATGCCGGAAGCGCGGGCAAGGCCCTGGACGAGGGAGAGGCGGGTCGCAGCCGGAAGCTCCGTTGCGTCGTCGGCGATAATGTCGAATGCGTAGGTCAGCAGGCTGTCCCCGGCGAGAATCGCGGTCGCCTCGTCGAAGGCGCGGTGGACCGTCGGCTGGCCGCGGCGCAGGTCGTCATTATCCATCGCCGGCAGGTCGTCGTGGATCAGCGAATAGCAGTGGACGCATTCGAGCGCGGCTGCCAACCGCAGGGCCGCTTCGCCATCCGCCGAGAACAGCGCGGCGCTCTCGATGACCAGAAAGGGGCGCAGCCGCTTGCCGCCATTGAGCACGCCGTGGCGGATGGCGCGCAGCAGATTTTCGGGGCGGTTGATCTCGCCGTCCAGAAGGTGAGGGCCGAGGAGCTGGTCGAGCGCAGCTTCGACGCTGGCGGCGTGCCGCGCGAGAGCCACTTCAAATTCGTGGATGGGCGTGTCGGTCATGCGCGGAGCGATGGCCCTAAAATGCGGCCGGGTCAAGCCGTGCGGCGTTGCGCTGAGGGGTAGGCGTCTGTATTCCAGAAGGCAGTCAAGCAAGAGGAGTTAGGGTGGCTCAAGGGACGGGCGAGCCGGGAATCGGCAAGCTGTCAGGGATGAAGCGGTCGCGTAAGCCCCGCAAGCGCAGCTGGATTCGCCGGCTCCTGCTGATCCTGATCGTGATCGGTGCAATTCCGGTGGCGCTCACCATCTTCTACCTGCCGCCTTTCATCCATCCGGTCTCGACACTGATGGCGAAGGATCTGGTGACACTGCGCGGCTTCACCCGCGAGTGGAAGCCGCTCAGCGAGATCAGCCCGCGCCTCGTCAATTCGGTCATGATGTCGGAGGACGGGCAGTTCTGCGCGCATCACGGCATCGATCTCGGCGAGTTCAGGGCCGTGCTGCAGGATTTCATGGAGGGCGAGCCGTCGCGCGGCGGTTCGACCATCACCATGCAGACGGCCAAGAACCTCTATCTCTGGCACGGCCGCTCCTATGTGCGAAAGGCGATCGAGCTGCCTTATGCGGTCTTCCTCGACGCCATCATGCCGAAGCGGCGGATCATGGAGATCTATCTCAACATCGTCGAATGGGGCCCAGGCATCTATGGCGCGGAAGCAGCCGCGCAGCACCATTTCGGCAAGTCGGCAAGCAATTTGACGGCGCGCGAGGCAGCACTGCTGGCGGTGACCCTGCCGAACCCGATCGCCCGCACGCCCGGCAAGCCGACCGCGGCGCTCAACCGTCTCGCATCGCGCATCGAACGGCGTGCGCGGCAGGCCGGCGGCTACAACCACTGCGTCCGATAGCTGCGGATCGCAAAAATTTGCGACGTGGTCTGGTCAAATGCGCGTCAGCGGTGTATAGGCACGCGACTTTCCTGGTCATCGGCCGAACTGCGGGCCCTTCAACGAGGGTGGCTAAGGCATGTTGACCGAAAACCGGAGCAGGATCCATGGCCGTACCTAAAAGAAAGACCTCGCCGTCGAAGCGCGGCATGCGCCGCTCAGCCGACGCGCTGAAGGCACCGACCTACGTCGAGGACAAGAATTCGGGCGAGCTTCGCCGTCCGCACCACATCGACCTGAAGACCGGCATGTACCGCGGTCGCCAGGTTCTGGAGCCGAAGGAAAGCTAAGGCTATCCGCGGACATTCCGTATTGAGGAGAAGGCCGGCGCTTGCGTCGGCTTTTTCTTTGCGTGCATGATCGCGGCCCTTTGACCGAGCCTGACTGCTGGAGACCCGAATGCTGTTTCAAATCCCCCTGATGATCGTCCCGTTCATTGTCTACAATCTGGGACTCATCGGCGTGTTCGGCGACATTCCGGATCCCTGGAAGTCAGAAGTCTTTTCGCTCGGCATGCTGTCAGGCGGGGTCTGGTCGATGACGCTGGCCGACATGCTAGTGCTGCTGGCGCTGCTCTTGCTGTTCGTCGAGATCGTGAAGGCGACGCGTACCTCAAACGCCTCGGTGCTGGATCACCTCCTGTCGACCTTCGTGTTCATCGCCTTCCTGGTCGAGTTCCTGCTGGTGCAACGCGCGACGTCGTCGCTGTTCTTCATCCTGATGACGATCGCCTTCGTTGACGTGCTGGCGGGCTTCGTCGTCTCGTTGCGCGCCTCCTCACGCGACATCAATCTCCGCTAGTCAGAAAAAGAAAGAGCCCGGAACCCGGGCTCTTCTTGTGTCTGCTCGCGGCAGGATCAGGCGTTGTCGCTGACGAAGCCGGCTGCCTCGATGCCGACCTTGGCGACGAGCTCGTCATTGTCGGATGTGTCGCCCGACACGCCGACCGCGCCGACAAAATCGCCGTCCTTCGTCTTGATGGCTACGCCACCTGGCACCGGGATCATGTTGCCGCCCGTCAGCGCGACAAAGGCGTTGACGAAGTGCGGGCGCTCGATCGCCGCCTGGTTGAGCTTGCGGGTATCGGCACCGGTTGCGGCTGCCCCGAACGCCTTGCCGCGGGCAATTTCAATTCGCATGAAGGGCGAACCGTCCTGGCGCTGCGCCGAGATGGTGTGGCCACCGGCGTCGACGACGACGACGCAGAGCGGATTGAGCTTGAGCTCGGCAGCCTTCGCCAGGGTTGCCTCGATGATGGTGTTGGCCTGAGCCAGCGAAATTTGCGTCATGCGGGTGATCCTCCTCATTCCATCGCGGCTCTGACTTAAGGGAACATTGCCGCTTTGGTAATGGGCTGCGTGGATGCGGACGCGCAAAAGGCCGCGCCATTCACAGGTTGCGAACAGGGGATTGAGGCTTCGGTCGGATCAGCTGCTCAGCTGGTCGAGCTTGCGCTGCATCGCAGCGATCTGCTCCTTGAGCTCCTGCAGGTCGTCCTTCTGGCTGGACTCGGAGCGCGGTGCCGGCTCCTCGCGCTGCGGGGGCTGCGGCGGGAACGGCGTGAACATACGCATCGCGTTCTGGAACAGCTCGATGTTGCGGCGGGTCTGCTCCTCGATCGCCTTCATCGGCATCGCGGCTTGCATCATCTCCATCGGCGTCTTGCCGATCGCTTCCTTCATCTGCTCGCGGAAGCGCTCCTGCTCCTTGGCAAAGGCGATCATCGATTGCTCAAGGAAGCTCGGTACGACCATCTGCATCTGGTCGCCATAGAAGGAAATCAGCTGCCGCAGGAACGAGATAGGCAGCATGTTCTGCCCTTCCTTGTTCTCCAGCTCGAAGATGATTTGCGTCAGCACCGGGTGGGTGATGTCCTCGCCCGTCTTGGCGTCCTGCACGGTGAACTCCTCGCCGCGCTTCACCATCTGGGCCAGGTCTTCCAGCGTCACATAGGTACTTGTCCCTGTGTTGTAGAGCCGTCGGTTGGCGTATTTCTTGATGACCACAGGGTCCTGTTTTGCTGGCATTCGTGACCTCCCGGTTGGGATGCTGCGTAAGCGGGCAATTACCCTCGGCCTCTCCCCCGACGCCGAAGCCTGAGGATATGCCCAAACGGCAGATGATGGGAAGGGGTTTGGTGCAGTGCAGTGAAACTATACCGCTTTGCACTTTGGGGTTTGACTCGCTCGCGCGAAAGGGGACAACATCGCCTCAAGCACCCCAACTCCCAAAGCTTCACAGCGAGGAAACCCGATGTCCGAAATTGTTGTCGCGAGTGCCGCTCGCACTCCCGTTGGCTCCTTCAATGGAGCGTTCGCCGATACGCCGGCCCATGTGCTTGGTGCGACGGCCATCAAGGAGGCGCTGGCTCGCGCGGGCGTCGCCGGCGAGGAAGTCGACGAGGTCATCATGGGCCAGATCCTGACCGCTGGTCAGGGCCAGAACCCGGCACGCCAGGCGGCGATGGGCGCCGGCATCCCGCAGGAAGCGACCGCATGGGGCCTCAACCAGCTGTGCGGCTCGGGCCTGCGCGCGATTGCGGTGGGCATGCAGCAGATCCTGACCGGTGACGCGAAGATCATCGTCGCCGGCGGTCAGGAATCGATGTCGCTCGCGCCGCACTGCCAGCACCTGCGCGCCGGCACGAAGATGGGCGACCTCAAGTTCATCGACACAATGATCAAGGACGGCCTGACCGACGCCTTCTTCGGCTACCACATGGGCAACACGGCGGAGAACGTCGCCCGCAAGTGGCAGCTGACCCGCGACGAGCAGGATGCCTTTGCGGTTGCTTCGCAAAATAAGGCCGAGGCCGCTCAGAAAGCCGGCCGCTTCAAGGACGAGATCGTTCCGGTGACGGTGAAGACCCGCAAAGGCGAGGTGATCGTCGACCAGGACGAGTACATCCGCCACGGCACCACGCTCGAGGCGGTGCAGAAGCTGCGCCCGGCCTTCGACAAGGAAGGCACCGTCACCGCGGGTAACGCGTCGGGCATCAATGACGGCGCCGGCGCGGTCGTCCTGATGACCGAGGAAGAGGCCGTACGCCGCGACATCACCCCTCTGGTCCGCATCGTCTCCTGGGCGACCGCCGGCGTTGATCCGCAGGTGATGGGCACCGGTCCGATCCCCGCTTCGCGCAAGGCGCTGGAGAAGGCCGGCTGGTCGGTCGACGATCTCGATCTCGTCGAGGCCAATGAGGCCTTTGCCGCGCAGGCTTGCGCGGTCAACAAGGAATTGGGCTGGAACCCCGACATCGTGAACGTCAATGGCGGCGCAATCGCGATTGGTCACCCGATCGGTGCATCGGGCGCACGCATCTTCAACACGCTGGTGTACGAGATGAAGCGTCGCTCGGCGAAGAAGGGCTTGGCCACCCTCTGCATCGGCGGCGGCATGGGCGTCGCCATGTGCGTTGAGGCGATGAACTAGTTTTCCTGATCACCAATTTGAGGCAGATACGCGCGGCCGGACGCCAGGGGCAGACAGAACAAGGGGAACCTCCTGTCGGCCCGTCCGTGCGATCAGAGAAGGGGGGACAGCCCTTATGACAAGAACTGCACTCGTGACCGGCGGGTCGCGCGGTATTGGCGCTGCAATCTGCGTGGCGCTGAAGAACGCCGGATACAAGGTTGCCGCTAACTACGCCGGCAACGACGAGGCCGCGCGCAAGTTCAACGAGGAGACGGGCATCCCTGTCTACAAGTGGTCGGTTGCCGACTACGAGGCCTGTGCGGAAGGCGTGAAGCAGGTCGAGGCCGACCTTGGGCCAGTAGACGTGCTGGTAAACAACGCTGGCATTACCCGCGATGCCATGTTCCACAAGCTGACGCCGCAGCAATGGCGCGAAGTGGTCGACACCAACCTCAACGGCATCTTCAACATGAGCCACCAGGTGTGGCCGGGGATGCGCGAGCGCAAGTTCGGACGCATCATCACGATCTCGTCGATCAATGGCCAGAAGGGCCAGGTCGGCCAGGCGAACTATGCCGCCGCCAAGGCAGGCGAGATCGGCTTCACCAAGGCGCTGGCGCTGGAAGGCGCGCGCTTCGGCGTCACCGTCAACGTGATCTGCCCGGGCTACATCGCGACCGAGATGGTGATGGCGGTGCCGGAGAAGGTGCGGGAGTCGATCATTGCCCAGATACCCGTCGGCCGTCTCGGCGAGCCTGAAGAGGTCGCGCGCTCGGTGCTGTTCCTCGCCTCCGACGAGGCGGGCTTCATCACCGGCTCGACGCTGTCGGCGAATGGCGGGCAGTACATGGCCTGAGCTTGAGGCTGAGAGCGGAAACGGAACGGCCCCTTTTCGGGGCCGTCAGACTGCTGACAAAGTTCCGCGAGCCTTCAAATCAGGCTTGTTGATTCCGATCCGTTCTCACTTTGAATCTGAGACGTTCCGTGAATCTCGGGCTCCGGAAAGGTGCGTCGAGGGTTTGTCAACAAACTGACGGCCCCTTTTCGGGGCCGTTTTTATCGGTGCGTCACTATTCGTCGGTAAGCAGCGCCTTGTAGACGACACCCGCAATCGCAGCGCCGACGATTGGCGCGACCCAGAACAGCCAGAGCTGAGCGAGCGCTGGCCCCTCGGCAAAGAGGGCGACGCCGGTGGAGCGCGCCGGATTGACCGAGGTGTTGGTCACCGGGATCGAGATCAGGTGTATCAGGGTCAGCGCAAGGCCGATTGCGATTGGTGCAAAACCGGCCGGGACGCGCCCGCTGGTCGAACCCAGAATGATCAGCAGGAAGAAGAAGGTCAGCAATACTTCAGTAATCAGCGCCGAAGTCATCGAATAGCCGCCGGGCGACGCCTCGCCATAGCCGTTCGAGGCGAAGCCGCCGACCGAAGTGAAATCGGCCTTGCCACTGACGATCAGGTAGAGCGCTGCGCCAGCAAGTACCGCACCCACCAATTGCGCGATGACATATGGAATGAGGTCTTTACCGTCGAAGCGGCCGGCGACCAGCAGGCCAACGGATACCGCCGGGTTGAAGTGGCCGCCCGAGATGCCACCCGCTGCATAAGCCATCGTGAGGACGGTCAGTCCGAAGGCGAGCGCTACGCCTGAGAAACCGATACCAAGTTCCGGAAAAGCCGCGGCGAAAATCGCGGAGCCGCAACCACCAAACACCAGCCAGAAAGTGCCGAAGAACTCGGCCACAAGGCGCCTTGTCATGAAAATCCCTCCTAAGACGCACGAGCCCCCACGCTGGAAGATGTGCGCCCAAGCTTCGGCGGTTGACAATCCGACTGGTTGCAGTCGGCGAGCCACTGCAGGGAAAACTTGCGGGAATTTCCGCTCAACTGGCGGAAATTGTTAACGCGAGCGCGAAAAAGTCTGTGCGATTCGCTGTGCGTAACCTGTGGATTAGTTGTGGGGAGGTTGGGGATAATACCAGATGTTGTGGAGAACAAACCGGGAAACTGGGCGCGGCAGTGATTCGTCGCTGATTCGTTCCGGCTTTGGCCTGAATGTTAACAGGGATGAGCGGTGCGGCCGCAACAGGTAAATTTCACGTAAATGAAACCCTAATGAATTCTTAAAGTTGAAGGGCGGAGGGGAAGGCCTTGTTGGTGCCTGCAAAGGGCGAAGGTTGGCGTCGTTAACGATTCCAGCCGCTCCCTGCGGTTGTTCCCTGCGCGGTCGCACGAATGCGCATGCATATGGTGGTTAATATCGCCAAGGATCTACATATAGCGGTGAACGCAACGGGAACGACGCCGAGTCAGCGATTCGTCGCTGATTCGTTCCAGACTCGTTCCGTTGATTAACAGCGGTAGTTTCCGCCGCCCTTTTTGCTACAAAACACTGCGGTATCTTCCGCTTGTGGGGTGGGGTGTGCTAACGGAGGCATCCGCCGCGCCGAGGAGAGCGAACCCCGCATTATGAGCCTCCAGAAAAGACACGACGCTCCGCTCGTCCTATCCGGCCGGGACGTGACCGCCGTGCTCGGTCCGACCAACACCGGCAAGACGCATCTGGCTATCGAGCGCATGGTGGCGCATTCGAGCGGCATCATCGGCCTGCCGCTGCGCCTGCTCGCGCGCGAGGTCTATACCCGGGTTGTCGAAAAGGTGGGTGCCGCCAACGTCGCCCTCATCACCGGCGAGGAAAAGATCGTCCCGCAGGGTGCGCGCTATTCGGTCTGCACCGTGGAGGCGATGCCGCGCGAGGCGGACGTCGCTTTCGTCGCGATCGACGAGGTGCAGCTCGCCGCCGACTTTGAGCGCGGCCACATCTTCACCGACCGCCTGCTGCATTTGCGTGGGCGCGAGGAGACTCTGCTGCTTGGTGCCGCCACCATGCGCGGCATTCTCGAAATGCTCCTGCGCGGTATTTCGGTCATCACCCGCCCGCGCATGTCGCACCTTGCCTATGCGGGGCAGAAGAAGCTCACCCGCCTGCCTCGCCGCTCGGCCATCGTGGCCTTCTCGGCTGACGAGGTCTACGGCATCGCCGAGCTGGTACGCCGTCAGCGCGGTGGCGCGGCGGTGGTGCTGGGCGCGCTGAGCCCGCGCACCCGCAATGCGCAGGTCGAGCTCTACCAGTCCGGCGACGTCGACTATCTGGTCGCGACCGACGCGATCGGCATGGGTCTCAATCTCGACCTCGACCATGTCGCCTTTGCCCAGAACCGCAAGTTCGACGGCCACCAGTACCGCGAGCTGACGGCAGCCGAGATCGGCCAGATTGCTGGCCGCGCCGGCCGTCACGTTCGCGACGGCACCTTTGGCGTCACCGGCCAGGTCGATCCGTTCCCGGATGAGCTCGTCGAGCGGATCGAGTCGCACACCTTCGATCCGGTGAAGGTGTTGCAGTGGCGCTCGGCAGCGTTCGATTTCTCAAGTCTTGATGCGCTTCGCCGCTCGATCGACGTGACGCCGCCGGTCGAAGGGCTGACGCGCGCGCTTCCGGCTGTTGACCAGCGGGCGCTCGAGCATCTGGCGCAGGATGAGGCCGTCCGCCGCCTTGCCACGACGCCCAAGCGGGTCGAACTTCTTTGGGAAGCATGCGCTCTGCCCGACTACCGGCGTATTGCTCCGGCACAACATGCCGACATAATTGGCAGTATCTATTTTGATCTGGCCCGGAAAGGCCATGTCGATGAAGATTACATGGCCGAACAGGTGCGACGGGCCGATACGACAGAAGGCGATATCGACACGCTGTCGCACCGGATTGCGCAGATTCGTACCTGGACCTTCGTTTCACACCGCCCTGGCTGGCTTGCCGATCCGGCACACTGGCAAGAAAAAACACGCGAGATAGAGGACAGGTTGTCCGATGCGCTTCACGAGCGATTGACGAAACGCTTTGTAGATCGCAGGACTTCCGTGCTCATGAGGCGCCTGAGAGAAAATGCAATGCTTGAAGCTGAAATAAATCCGTCCGGCGACGTTACTGTCGAGGGGCATCATGTTGGCTCCCTTCAGGGCTTCCGTTTTACGGTTGACCAGACAGCGGCGGGCGAAGACGCAAAGGCGATGAAGGCGGCTGCGCAGAAGGCGCTGGCTGCCGAGTTCGAGGCGCGTGCCGAACGGTTCGCCAACGCCCCGAATGGCGACTTCGCGCTTGCTTCGGACGGGCTGCTGCGCTGGATCGGTGCTCCGATCGCGACTCTGGTTGCTGGCGATGATCCGCTTGCACCGCGCGTAATCCTGCTCGCCGACGAGCAGCTGACGGGCCCGGCTCGCGAAAAGGTCGTGGCGCGTGCCGAGCGCTTCGTGCGCTTCCAGATCGAGACGCTGCTCAAGCCGCTGTTCGACCTCAAGGCTGCCGACCAGCTGACGGGCATTGCGCGCGGCATCGCGTTCCGCCTCGTCGAGAATTTCGGCCTGATCAATCGCCGCGAGATCTCTAACGACGTCAAGTCGCTCGATCAGGAAGCTCGCGCGGCGCTGCGCCGCCTCGGCGTGCGCTTCGGCGCTTTCCACATCTTCACCCCGGCGCTGATCAAGCCGGCTCCGGCGGGTCTGCTGACGCTGCTCTGGGCACTGGTCAATGACGGCAAGGAAAAGCCGGGCTTCGGCGACGTCGTCACCGCCCTTGCCTCTGGCCGCACCTCGATCGTGGTCGATCCGTCCTTCGAGCCGATGTTCTATAGCCTTGCCGGCTACCGCGTCCTTGGCCGCCGTGCGGTGCGCGTCGACATCCTCGAGCGCCTTGCCGACCTGATCCGCCCGGCGCTTGCCTGGCGTGCCGGCTCCGGCCAGCGTCCGGACGGCGCCTTCGACGGGGCGTCGTTCTACGTAACGCCCGCGATGATGTCGATTCTCGGCGCCACTTCCGAGGACATGGAAGAGACGCTGAAGGGCCTCGGCTATCGCGCTGAAGCGAAGCCCGCAGCGGAAGTCGCTGCGAAGCTTGCGGAGCTTGACGCTGCTGCCGAGGCCAAGGCTGCTGCCGAGCAGCCGGCTGAGGCACCTGCTGAAGCCGCCGTCGAGGTTGAGGCTGGCGAAGCGCCCGCTGCAGACGCAACTGCTGACGATGCCGCTCCGGAAGCCGCAAGCGAGGCGCAGGAAGCTGCTCCTGAGGCTCCCGCCGCCGAGGCCGCACCGGTTGAGGCCGCTGCGGAGGGAGCTCCTGCTGCCGAAGCTGCTGCTGCAGAGCCTGCCGAAGAGCCGAAGCCGATCCTGCTGTGGCGTCCGGCCCGCTTCGAGGGCCGCCAGCAGCGCCAGAACCGCAACCAGCACGGTCGCGGCCAGCGCCGCGACGGCGAGCGCCAGGAAGGCGGCGAGGGCAGGGGCGAGCGCCCGGCTCGCGGCAAGTTCCAGGGCAAGCCTGGCGAGCAGCGTGGTGAGGGCAAGCAGCAGCGCCGCGAAGGCGGCCGTGGGGACCGCCGCGAGGGCGGTAAGCCGCAGTTAGCCGACAAGCAGGCACGTCCGCAGAAGCCGCGCGAGGAGCGCCCGGTCAAGCTCGATCCGGATTCTCCGTTCGCCAAGCTCGCGGCCCTGCGCGAGCAGCTGACCAAGAAGTAGATGAACGGCGTCGAGCGGCAACGCATCGACAAGTGGCTGTTCTTCGCGCGCGCGGTAAAATCCCGCTCGCTAGCAGCAAAACTGGTTCAGGCGGGGTATGTCCGCCTGAACCGCGAAAAGATCGACCAGGCCGCGCAACTGGTGAAGACCGGCGACGTGCTGACGATGAAGCTGGAACGCGGCGTGGTCGTCTGGCGGGTGCTTTTGCCCGGCAAGCGGCGCGGCCCAGCCGAAGAAGCGCGTACCCTCTACGAAGACCTGACGACGCGCGAGGAACCACCAGCCTGAGGGGCGATGCGCAAATGCATTCCTGCATTGCGCACTTGCGCGGATTGGTCACCCTTGCGCACATCCGGCGAAGGGTTTACCTCACCGCCGGACCCTAGCAGACTGAAAGCCGGGCGGAGCCACTCATGACCTATGTCGTCACAGACAACTGCATCCGATGCAAATACACCGACTGTGTGGAAGTATGCCCGGTCGATTGCTTCTATGAAGGCGAGAACATGCTCGTCATTCATCCGGACGAGTGCATCGATTGCGGCGTTTGCGAACCGGAGTGCCCTGCAGACGCTATCAAGCCGGATACCGAGCCCGGCCTCGACAAGTGGCTGCAGATTAATGCCGAATATGCGGCAAAATGGCCCAACATCACGGCGAAGAAGGACGAGCTTCCGGAAGCCAAGGAATTTGACGGCGTGCCGGACAAGTTCGACCAGTACTTCTCGTCCGAGCCCGGCTCAGGTGACTGAAATACGTGGATTTTTGGGGCTTCCTTACGCAAGGTAAGGTTGTGCCATCCGACCTGCGATTGATTCGCCCTATAGCGCGAAATGCGGCAACGCAAGTTCGCGCATGCGGCAAATTGTTGAATCTCGCGACTTTTTATGTTACATATCTAGCAACATGCCGATGACAAATTGTCGATTCATGGCGCTAGCGCTTTAATCTCGAAAGGCTGCAACTCATCCGAACCAGGGCGACCTGGGTCGGGCCGGTTCTTTGACCTTGCCCGACACAAAGGCTTCCTTCGGATGACGCGGCCTTTTTGTCATGCGTGGCAGTTGGCTGGCCGGCTTGTCGGCCGCGAATCCACGCGCTCTCGATAGCGCGTGATAAAGAAGGAGTACAGGGCGTATGGCAACCCAGCAGAAGAAAACCGCGACTAAGCACGGCTTCAAGACCGGGGAATTCATCGTATACCCGGCTCACGGCGTCGGTCAGATCACTGCCATCGAAGAGCAGGAAGTCGCGGGACACAAGCTGGAACTCTTCGTCATCGACTTTCAGAAGGACAAGATGCGCTTGAAGGTGCCGGTGGCCAAGGCCGCCACGATCGGCATGCGCAAGCTCTCCGAGACCGACTACGTCGACCGCGCGCTCAAGGTTGTTCAGGGACGTGCCCGCGTGAAGCGCACCATGTGGTCGCGCCGCGCCCAAGAGTATGACGCGAAGATCAATTCGGGCGACCTCATCTCGATCTCCGAGGTTGTCCGCGACCTGTACCGCGCCGAAAACCAGCCCGAGCAGTCCTATTCCGAACGCCAGCTCTACGAGGCTGCCCTTGACCGCATGGCGCGCGAGATCGCTGCCGTGAACAAGATGTCGGACACCGAGGCTATCCGCCTGATCGAGCTCAATCTCGCCAAGGGCCCGCGCCGCGGCGCGAAGGCGGACAACGAGGAGTCCGAGCAGGAAGAAGCCGCATAAGCTTTCCAAAGCTTCAAGTACTTCCAAAAGACCCGGTCGCTCACGGCCGGGTCTTTTCTTTTGCTCCTGCTGCGCCACCTTTGGAACTTATGGACCGGGATCTGCGTATTTACTGACGCAGCATCCGGCCACCCCTCATGCTGCACTGGCCGATCTCCCGATCGGTCCCATTTCCTGTGCGCGAGCTTTCCCCCCGCTCGCCCGCGACGAATGGAGCGCGACATGGACGATTCCGCACGCCGCAGCATGGTTCGCGAGGCCATGAAGGCCCCCTATCTCGAACGCGAGCAGGAACACGAGCTGGCCCTGCGCTGGCGCCAGGGTGACCAGAACGCCATGCATCAGATCGCCACCGCGCACATGCGGCTGGTCATCTCCATGGCTGGGAAGTTCCGCCACTTCGGGCTACCGACTGCAGACCTGATCCAAGAAGGCCATGTCGGCCTCCTGGAGGCAGCCTCCCGATTCGAACCAGACCGGCAGGTCCGCTTCTCGACCTACGCCACCTGGTGGATCCGTGCCTCGATGCAGGACTTCATCCTGCGCAACTGGTCGATCGTGCGCGGCGGCACATCATCGGCGCAGAAGGCGCTCTTCTTCAATCTCCGACGCCTGCGGGCTCGGCTCGCGCAGGACAATCGCGAGCTGACCGGCGAGGCGCTTTATCGCGAACTCGCAGAAGCGCTCGGTGTGCCGGTGAGCGACGTCGAGACGATGGACGCGCGGCTGTCTGGCTCCGACACCTCGCTGAATGTGCAGGTGGGTTCGGAAGGTGAGGGCACGGCAGAGCGCCAGGATTTTCTGGTCTGCGATAAGCCGCTACCGGATGAGGTTGTTGGCGATACGATCGACACCGAGCGACGGCTCCAGTGGCTGCAGCGGGCGCTGAAGACGCTCAACCCGCGCGAGTTGCAGATCATCCGCGAACGCCGGCTGCGTGACGAAGGAGCTACACTCGAGTCGCTCGGCACGACGCTTGGGATTTCCAAGGAGCGTGTGCGGCAGATTGAGGGTCGCGCCATCGAAAAGTTGCGGTTTGCCCTGAGCCACAACGAGCCGCGCAACCGCAACGCTGCCTAGGCAGCGCTTCGCTACCTGTCCGTGATGATCTTCACCTTGCCGCCGGCTGAAACGGTGGCGCTTTCGCTCATCCCGTTGATCAGGCGGAACATGTCGATCTTGCGATCGACGCCTTCCATGCGAGCCGCGAGCGTTGCCACCGTATCGCCCGGGCGGACCGTCACGATCCTCACCCGCAGCGGGTTGAGCGACTGGCGCTCGGCGGCGCTGAGTACGCGGAAGCTGTTGCTGACGGCGCTTGCCGTTGACTCCAGCCGGGTGCTGGCGGCCGGGGCAGCCGTCAGGAGGCGGTAGACCTCGCCCTCGGCTCGGATCACTGTCACGTCGAACTGCCAGCCCTCGGCGCGCGCGCGGGCGGAGACGGCTTCGTTGCCGTTGATCGAGCGCTTGCGGATACTGCTTGGATCGAGCCCTGCAACCCAGCCGGACTGGATGTAATCGGTAAGCGGCACGCGCCGGTCGATCGACACGCCGTCGAAGCGGATGGCGATGTCGCCGGGGCCGGCCGCCGTTACCGCTGCCGCCGAATTGTCGATGACGAAGCCTTCTGGTACCGAGAATGAGATGCCCAGTTTCGGATGCAGGAAGGTGCGGCCGCGCACGAACCCTTCCTGCGGCGTGTCGCCGAAGAGCATGCCGTCGATGCCGGCAAGGAAGGAGTCGCGGTCGCGGTTGCCGGTTCCGGGCGGCGCATACTGGCGAGCATGGCGAAGCGCCAGTTCAATGCGCTGCGGCGCGGTCGGGTGACTTGCAAGGAAGTCGAGACCCTGGTCCTCCTGGCCGGTTACGCTGCGCGAGGCGCTATAAGCGGCCATGGACTGCAGGAAGCGGGCTGCGGCGAACGGATCGTAACCGGCGCGAGCGATGGAGCGGATGCCAACGGCGTCGGCCTCGAGTTCCTGATTGCGCGAGAATTGGGCAAGGCGCAGCTTGCCGCGCACCAGCGCCACGCGTGCAGCCGGGTCACCGCCAAGCACTTCCGTGGCAACCTTGGTCGCCAGGACCTCCTCGGCCTCACGCTGCTGGCGCTGGACACCGTGATTTGCGGTCACGTGCGCCATCTCGTGCGCAAGCACCGCCGCGAGCTCAGCCGAGTCGTTCGCGAGCGCGAGCAGGCCGCGTGTCACATACAGATAGCCGCCGGGCAGCGCGAAGGCGTTGATGTTCGGCGAGTTGAGAATAGTGATCTGGTAGGTCTGGTTCGGGTTTTCCGGATCGAGCGTCAGCGAACCGACGACGCGCGCGACCATGCGCTCCAGCTTCGGGTCAGAATATTCGCCGCCATAGGTGGCAAGGATGCGCGGATGCTGCTCGCGCGCCAGCGCCGTCAGGCGGTCGCCGCGGGTGACCGTGTCTACCGTGACAGGGTTGGCTGACGGCTTGAAGGCACTTTCGTCGCCGCTCAGAACCTGGCAGCCAGTCATGCTGACGCCAAGCGCAAGCGCAATCAGCCCGCGCCGCACGAGGCGGGCCGGCGACTGCGAGGTCCGGTCCCTCATCGGATCAACCAATGCTGTCGGCAGATTCCAGCCCTTTCCTCTAACCATCATGAAACGAAGCAGATCGCGAAGGGTTGCTCCGTTCGCAAAGCCGATTTCGCAAACGCACACATACCATGTAGTCAGCGAGCAATGCGTGGCAAATATGTCCGCATCCGGGCGAAATGGACGCAGTCAGGCACCAATATAGGCACGGAAAGCGTCAGGTGCAGTGCGCGAGAACATGGTAGTGGTGTCCTCGAATGCCACGATGCTACCCGCCTCGATGAAGGCGATTCGATCGGCAATCAGCTGCGCATCTTCGGGGTGGTGGGTGACCATCAGGATCGTCATCCCATGGTCGAAGTGGAGCTGACGGACGAGCGCCAGCATCTCGCGTCTAAGCGCAGGCCCAAGCGAGGCAAAAGGCTCGTCAAGCAGTAGCACCGGGCGGTCGCGAACCAGCACGCGCGAGAGCGCCACGCGCTGGCGTTCGCCGCCCGAAAGCTCCGACGGCAGACGGCGCTCCTTCCCGGCAAGGCCGGTTTGGGCAAGCGCCCGGGCGATGTCGGCGCGGTCAGCATCGGTCAGGCGCAGGGAGGGCGAGCGGCCGAGGCCGACATTGTCCTCGACAGAAAGGTGCGCAAACAGGTTGTTTTCCTGAAACACCATCGAGACGGGGCGTTCGGCGGGCTCGAGGCCGGTGACATCTCCGCCGTCGATCAGCACCTTGCCAGAGACAGGCTTCTCGAAGCCGGCAATCAGGTTGAGCAGGGTGGTCTTGCCGGATCCGCTCGGTCCCATGATCGCAATCACGGAGGACGCAGGTACCGAAAGGCCGAACTCCATGCGGGTCTCGCCGTAGCTGAAGACGAGATTGTCGAGTTCGATCGATGCGCCACTCATGCGCTTCTCCGTGTGCGGTCGACGAGCATCATCAGCGCGAGGCAGACGATGCCGAGAAAGAGCGCAACGCCGGCGGCATCGGCGGTGCGATAGCTGCCCATGCGCTCGAACAGCAGATAGGGCAGGGTCTTCACCACGTCGCTGCCGAACAGCGCAATGACGCCAAGATCGCCGAGCGACAGCGCCATCGCGAAGGCAAAGGCGGTGAAGGCCGGGCGGCGGATCGACGGCCAGTCGATCAGGCGCAGGCGGTTGATACCGGAAATGCCAAGCGAGGCGCAGAGCCGGTCGTGGCGCTCGGCTGCGCCGTCCCAGGCGGGGCGGATGGCGCGGATGGCAAACGGCATCGCCATCACCGCATTGACCGTCACCACCATTACCGGCGCGACCGAGAAGACGCTGCCGCTGTCAATGAGGAGGATGAACCAGCCAGCACCCACCACGACGGGCGGCACGACAAGGACGAAGCTGGCGCCGGTGTCGAACAGTCGCTCGAGGAAGCTGGGTGAGGCTGTCCGACCGCGGCTGCGCTCCATGGCGCTGCGGGCCATGGTGAGCGACAGCGACAGCAGCAGACTGAGCGCTGCGGCAATGAAGGCAAGGCCAAGGCTGGTGAGCGTGGCGCGATGGACAGCTGGATCGCTCGCCAGCCGGACAAGGTCGGCCTGAACCCCGGAGATGATCGTCGAGACGAAGGGACCTGCGACGAAGGCGAGGGCCACGAGGATGACCAGCGCGTTGAAGAAGGTTTCGGGGCCGCGCGCCATATTGGGGCGCCGACGCGCGACCGGCATGTTGGCGTCGGCAACCATGTCTGCGCCCGCGCGTACCAAAAGGATCACCACGACGACGGTGAGCGCGATCTGCAGCGCGGTCAGCGCCACCGCCCGGGCAGGATCGAAGTCGAAGCGCAACGCCTGATAGATCGCGACCTCCAGCGTCGTCGCGCGCGGACCTCCGCCAAGCGTCAGGACGATGGTGAACGAGGTGATGCAGAGCATGAAGATGAGCCCTGCAACGCCCGGCAGCGCCGCGCGCATCACCGGCCATTCGATCAGGCGGAACGTTGTCCGTGGCCCCATGCCAAGCTGGGCGGCGAGCCGCCACTGATCTGTCGGCACCGTGTCAAGCGCATGCAGCAGAAAGCGGGTGGCGAGCGGCAGGTTGAAGAAGACGTGGGCAACCAGAATGCCGGAAAGGCCGTAGATGCCCTGCCACGGCTCGCCGGTAAGCCAGGCGAGCGCATCGGCGAAGATGCCGGCGCGGCCGAGCAGAGCAAGGATGCCGAGCGATGCTACGATCGCCGGCACTGCCAGCGGCAGCGCAAACAGCCGCAGGATAAAGCTGCGGCCCCAGAAGACTGGGTGGCGTGCAAGAGCGCGGGCGACGAGGATTGCCGGGCAGACCGACAGCAGCGTCGACAGCAGCGCCTGCCACAGCGTGAAGCGGGTGATGCGGAAGAGGTAGGAGTCAAACGCAGAAGCAGCGCCCGACCAGTCGTCGAGCGCCTCGCTGATCAGCCCTGCGAATGCCCCGCCAATCAGCAGCCCGACCGCCGCGAGACCGGCGATGCCGACAAGGACGCGGCTGTCGCGGTAGACTCCCATCCGCGCGCTCAGCGGCTCATGACGTCGAGCCATTCCCGGATCCAGGCATCGCGGTTGGCCGCGATCTCCTCGGGCGAGAAGGCGAGCGTCTTCGCCGGTTTCACCGCGCGGTCGAAAGCCGGGTTGAGCGGGCCGGACGTCTCGCCGGCCGGGAACATCCAGTTGGTCTCGGGGATCGCGTCCTGGAAGCCGGGGCCAGTCATGAATTCAAGGAACTGCTTCGTCAGCGGGTTCTCCGCGCCTTTGGTGGTCGCGGCGGCGACTTCCACCTGCAGGTAATGGCCTTCCTCGAAGGCCATCGCCTTATAGCGGGTCGAGTCTTCGTTGATCTCATGATAGGCGGGCGAGGTAGTGTAGGACAGCACCATCGGCGCCTCGCCGCTGGTGAACAGGCTGTAGGCCTCACTCCAGCCGGGGGTGACGGTCAGGACGCGCAAGCTGAGATTCTCCCAGGCTTCGCTCGCCTTGTCGCCATAGACCGCCTTCACCCACAGGAGCAGGCCAAGGCCCGGCGTCGAGGTGCGCGGGTCCTGGATGACGATCTTCTGTTCCGGATAGCCGTCGACGAGGTCCTTCAGGCTCTTGTAGGGCGTCGAAAACGCCTCCGTGTCCTGGATGATGGCGAAATAGCCGTAGTCGAAGGGGACGAAGGTGTCGTCGCTCCAGCCGCCGGGGACGTCGACCTTGTCGAGCGAGATACCGTGCGGCGCGAACAGGCCGGTTTCCTTCGCCTCATGGGTGAGGTTGGTGTCCAGGCCGAGCACGATGTCGGCGGATGTGCTCTTGCCCTCGAGCTTGACGCGATTGAGCAGGGCCACGCCGTCTGCCACCGCGACGAAGTCGACGGTGCAGTTGCAGATCTCCTCGAAGTTCTTCTTCACGACAGGGCCGGGGCCCCATTCGGCGGTGAGGCTTTCGTAGGTGTAGATGGTGAGCTTGTCCTGCGCCGCGGCCGGAACGGCCACGAGAGCGGTCGAAAGAGCAAGTAGCGAAAGAAACTGTCTGCGCATCGGCGCCTCCTCTGGTTGTTGCAAGGGAATTGGCGCCATGTCGAGCGTCTAATCCCTCCGCCGGTACGAGCCGGATCAGGTTCAGCGGGTTGGCTGGACTTGCGTCCCTTGCCTCTCAGCCCGGACACGCCTTCGCGTACCGGGCACCCCGTTAGAGCAGGGAAAGAGATAGAGCGGGTCCTGTGCACATGCAAGCGGTTTAACTTCCGCTGCGTGGCGTGGTAGAGGCGAGCCCATGACGCATCCGACCACCCGTTTCGCGATCCTCCTTGGCGGCGATCTCGTCGTGACTCCGCGCCTGCTTGCGCAGGTGGAGGGCGCGCGCGTAATCGCAGCAGATTCCGGCATGCGGCATGCGGCGGGGCTGGGTGTTGCGCCGGAACTGTGGACCGGAGACTTCGACTCCGTCGACGAGGCGATGCGCGCCGAGCATTCGGCAACGCCAGTCGAAGAGTTTCCGCGCGACAAGGACAAGACCGACGGCGAGATCGCGGTGCAGGCGGCGCTGAAGCGCGGCGCGCGCGAACTCCTGCTGGTAGGCGCGTTCGGCGGCGCGCGGGCCGACCATGCTTTCCTGCATCTGGCGGCCGCGATGCGTCTTGCCGAAAGCGGCGTTGGCTGCCTGCTTACCAGCGGCGTGCAGGAAGGCGTGCCGTTGCTTGTGGGCAAGGACCGCAGCTTCGACTACGACGACGGCACGCTGTTCAGCGTGCTCCCCTTTTCCGAGCTCAACGGGCTCACCATATCGGGCGCGAAGTGGCCGCTGACGGACCATCACGTTCCGTTCGGTTCGTCGCTTACCCTATCCAATGAAGTGCGCGGTACCCTCACTGCGCGTCTTGCTTCCGGCAGGGCCCTGCTGGTCGCTCATCCTGTTTCCTCCTTCTCGATGTGACCCATGGCACCACCGCTTCTTTCCCTTGACGGCATCAGGCTGACCTTTGGCGGCACGCCGCTTCTCGACGGCGCCGATCTCGCGGCTTCGGCCGGCGACAAGATCGCGCTGGTAGGGCGCAACGGCTCCGGCAAGTCCACCCTGCTGAAAATCGCGGCGGGGATGGTCGAGGCGCAGGACGGCGAGATCTTCCGCCAGCCCTCGGCGACGATCCGCTACCTGCCGCAGGAGCCCGACATGGAGGGCTTCGATACGGTCCGCGCCTATGTCGAGGCGGGGCTGGGGCCGGCGGATGACGTCTACCGTGCAGCCTATCTCATCGAGAATCTCGGCCTCACCGGCGACGAGAACCCGAAGACGCTGTCGGGCGGCGAGGCGCGCCGCGCCGCGCTTGCGCGCGTCATGGCGCCGGAGCCGGACATCCTTCTCCTCGACGAGCCGACCAACCACCTCGACCTCACCACAATCGAGTGGCTGGAAGGCGAGTTGCAGCGCACCAAGTCGGCGCTGATCATGATCTCGCACGACCGCCGCTTCCTCGAGCGCGTCTCTCGCGCCGTCATCTGGCTCGACCGTGGCGTCACCCGCCGTCTCGAGAAGGGCTTTGCGCATTTCGAGGAGTGGCGCGACAAGATCCTCGAGGAAGAGGAAAAGGAGCACTTCAAGCTCGGTCGCCAGATCGTTCGCGAGGAGCACTGGCTGCGCTATGGCGTGACCGCCCGGCGCAAGCGCAACATGCGCCGTCTCGGCGAGCTGCAGACGATGCGCGTGCAATACCGCCAGCGCAAAGGGCCGGAGGGTCTCGCAACCATGACGGCGGCGGATGCGAACGAGTCCGGCAAGCTGGTCATCGAGGCGAAGAACATCGAGAAGCGTTTCGGTGACATGGTGGTCGTCCAGGGCTTTTCGACCCGCATCCAGCGCGGCGACCGCGTCGGCTTCGTGGGACCGAACGGAGCAGGCAAGACGACGCTGCTCAAGATGCTGATCGGCGAGCTTGCGCCCGACGGTGGTACGGTGCGCCTTGGCGCCAACCTAGAAATCGCCACGCTCGACCAGAAGCGCTCGCTCGATCCGCAGGAGACGCTGACGCATTACCTCACCGACGGACGCGGGGAGAACCTGATCGTCAACGGCGAGCAGAAGCACGTCGTCTCTTACATGAAGGATTTTCTGTTCAAGCCGGAACAGGCGCGCACGCCGGTGCGGGAGCTTTCGGGCGGCGAACGGGCAAGGCTGGTGCTGGCCAGGCTTCTGTCGCGGCCGGCGAACCTTCTGGTGCTCGACGAGCCCACCAACGACCTCGACATGGAGACGCTGGACCTTCTGCAGGAGCTCGTCGCGAACTTCCCCGGCACGGTGCTGCTGGTCAGCCACGACCGCGACTTCCTTGACAGGACCGTGACGAGCACGATCGCGCCGGCGGGCGATGGCCGCTGGATCGAATATGCCGGCGGCTACACCGACATGCTCGCGCAGCGCGGCGGCGAGAAGCTCGACGAGCGCGCTCCGCGTCAAAAGAAGGAAGAGCCGGCGGCGAAGAAGGAAGCAGCCGCGTCCGCATCCGCAAAGCCGGCATCGGCGAAGAAGCTGTCCTACAAGCAGAAGTTCGCGCTCGAGAACCTGCCCAAGCAGATGGCGGAACTCGAGGCGAAAATCGCCGGGCTTGAGCAGAAAATGGCCGATCCGAATTTCTACAACCGCGACCCGAACGGCTTTGCCAAGGTGGCGGCTGAGATCGACGCCCACCGCGCCAAGCTGGCGGCCATGGAAGAGGAATGGCTGGAACTCGAGATGCTGCGCGAGGAGATCGAGGGCTGACGGCCGTGCTAAAGGCCGGTAAGATTCGCCGCGATCGAGTGCATCATGTCCGGCAAAACTCGCTCAACTGACCGAGACGAACACGCAAAGCGGTGGGTTGAGGAAAACCGCGATGCGTTAGAAAGCTGGAACAAGTGGACGAAAGAGGAATGCATTCCTCTTTCCCACTACCGCTACTTCTGACTGTCAGCTTCCCGCGCGGTCGGCGTTGAGCCGGGCTGCGAGATTTTCCATCCGCTCGGCGAGGTTGGCCAGCGCGCCGGTGAGTGCCGCATCGTTCTTGTCGGCCTTGGCGAGCGCGTCGTCACGCGTCTTGCGTAGCGTCGCGATCTCGGTCTCCATGCCCTTCACGCGCTTCTGCAGCTCGACAAGCTCGTCCATGACCATAATGCCGGCCATGACGGTCAGTCGCTGGTCGCCGATCTCGCCGAACGAGTTGCGCAGGTGGGACACGTAACGGTCGAAACTGGCGGCGAGGTCCATCAGGTGCTGTTCCTGGCCCTCGTCGCAGGCCATCCGGTAGGCCTTCCCGTCAATGCTCACCGTGACCTGTGGCATCTTGCGTGTTCCTATCTGTCGAGCACGGCCCGGATGGTTTCCATCGCCGTCACGAGCCGGCGTGAAACTTCCTTGTTCGCTTCCTCAAGTCTCTCGGCACGTGCTTCCGACGCGTCAAGTTCCTGCGCAAGGCGTGCGCGGTCAGCGTTCATCCGCTGAACCTCCGCCTCTGCCTCGCCGTAGTCCTGATCACGCTCAAGCCTTGCCGCCACAGCGTCTTCCAGCAGGTCGATCGCCTTCCCGAGGCGGGCAATTACTTCCTTGAGGGTAGCTTCCCCAGTCATGGTCTTCGCTCCAGCGCCGATCCGGTGCCGAATCGCACGCTTTCCCAGCGTGTTTAAAGTGAAACATTAGGCAGCGCGCGGAGGAACCGTCAACGCGTGACCTTAACTGTCCCCTTGAAAGCGTAGCGACCACATTCCTTCGACTGAGGCTCTCCGTTGACTCGCGCGGCACGCCTGCTATGTGTCCCATCGCTCTTTCAGGGTTAAATTTGCCCTTTCCCTTTCGCAGGAACGACAAGCGAGCCACTCATGACTACACGTGAACAGCATGACCGCATGGCCAATGCGATCCGCTTCCTTTCCATGGATGCGGTCGAGAAGGCCAACTCAGGCCACCCCGGCCTTCCGATGGGCGCAGCCGACATTGCCACCGTGCTGTTCAGCAAGTTCCTGTCGTTCGACCCGAAGGCTCCGAACTGGGCCGATCGCGACCGCTTCGTGCTGTCGGCGGGCCATGGCTCGATGCTGCTCTACTCGCTCCTCTACCTGACCGGGTACGAGGACATGACGATCGACGAGATCAAGAACTTCCGCCAGCTGGGCTCGAAGACCGCTGGTCACCCCGAGTGGGGCCACGCGTCCGGCATCGAGACGACGACCGGCCCGCTCGGCCAAGGCATCGCCAACGCGGTCGGCATGGCGATCGCGGAGCGCATCCTCAATGCGCGCTTCGGTGATGACCTCGTCAATCACTACACCTACGCCCTCGTCGGCGACGGCTGCCTGATGGAAGGCATCAGCCAGGAGGCGATCTCGCTCGCTGGCCACCTGCGGCTCAACAAGCTGATCGTCATCTGGGACGACAACAACATCTCGATCGACGGCGCGATTTCGCTGACCGACTCGACCGACCAGCGCGCCCGTTTCGCAGCTTCCGGCTGGAATACGCTGAGCGTCGACGGCCATGATCCGGAGCAGATCGCGACCGCGGTCCAAACCGCGAAGAAGTCGAACCGCCCGACCCTGATCGCCGCAAAGACTACGATCGGCTTTGGCGCCCCGACCCGCGCCGGCACCAACAAAGCACACGGTTCGCCGCTCGGCGCAGAAGAGATCGCCGGTGCACGTGCCAAGCTGCACTGGGAATATGCGCCGTTCGAGATCCCGAGCGACATCCTCGAGGCATGGCGCGCCACCAGCGCACGCGGTGCCGAGAAGCGCGAGGCCTGGGAAGCGCGTCTTGCTGCTGCCGATGCAGCAACCCGCGCCGAATTCGAGCGCCGCATGCGCGGCGAGCTGCCGGAAGGCCTCGATGCAGCGATCGAGGAGTACAAGCGCAAGCTTTCCGCCGACAAGCCGAAGGTCGCGACCCGCAAGGCTTCGGAGATGGCGCTCGAGGTCATCAACGGCGTCGTGCCGGAGACCATCGGCGGCTCGGCTGACCTGACCGGTTCCAACAATACCAAGACCAGCCAGACCGGCCCGATCAAGGCAGGCGACTTCTCCGGCCGCTATGTCTATTGGGGCATCCGCGAGCACGGCATGGCTGCTGCCATGAACGGCATGGCGCTGCATGGCGGTGTCATCCCCTATGGCGGCACCTTCCTGACCTTCTCGGACTATGCACGCCCGTCGATGCGCCTTGCCTCGCTGATGGGCATCCGCTCGATCTTCGTCATGACGCATGACTCGATCGGCCTTGGCGAGGACGGCCCGACCCACCAGCCGGTCGAGCACCTCGCCGTTCTGCGCGCGATTCCGAACCACATCGTGCTGCGTCCGGCAGACGCCGTCGAGACGGCGGAAGCATGGGAAGTTGCGCTGAAGTCGACCCGCACTCCTTCGACCCTGGCGCTCACCCGTCAGAACCTGCCGACGCTGCGCACGGAGCACACCCCGGAAAACCTGACCGCCCGCGGTGCCTACGAGCTCGCTGGCGCGGAAGGCGAGGCCAAGGCGACGATCTTTGCTTCGGGCTCCGAGGTCGAGATCGCACTCGCTGCCAAGGCCGAGCTCGACAAGCGCGGCGTTCCGGCTCGCGTCGTCTCGGTTCCGTCGTTCGAGCTGTTCTTTGCGCAGGACGAGGCCTACCGCCAGGCAACGATCGGCAATGCGCCGGTCAAGATCGCCATTGAGGCCGGCCTGCGTCTCGGCTGGGATGCCATCATCGGTTCCGACGGTCTGTTCGTCGGCATGACCGGTTTCGGCGCCAGCGCCCCGATTGATGCCCTCTACAAGCACTTCGGCATCACAGCCGAGGCGGTTGTTGAGGCCGTTGAAGGTCGCCTGAACAAGGCGTGAGCCGCGTTCCTGTGACCTTCATCCTGTACTAATCGGTTTTATCCCAAAGGGCCGCTGGATTCTTATCCAGCGCCCCGCTATGGGAGGCCTGACCCGGCGAAAGCTGCGGAGTTTCCGCCGGATAGCTAGTTTTAGCCCTCGGGAGACCGCTCTATGACCGTGAAAGTCGCTATCAACGGATTTGGCCGTATCGGCCGGAACATCGCCCGCGCCATTTATGAGAGCGGCCGCAAGGACATCGACATCGTTGCCATCAACGATCTCGGCCCGGTCGAAACCAACGCCCATCTGCTTCGCTACGACAGCGTCCATGGCCGCTTTCCGACGGAAGTAACCGTCGAGGGCGACACGATCCGCGTCGGCGATGAATCGTTCAAGGTGTTTGCCGAGCGCGATCCGTCCAAGCTGCCGTGGGGCGACCTCGGCATCGACATCGTGATGGAGTGCACCGGCATCTTCACCTCGAAGGAAAAGGCTTCGGCGCACCTTGCCGCCGGCGCCAAGCGCGTCATCGTCTCGGCTCCGGCCGACGGCGCTGACCTGACGGTCGTCTACGGCGTCAACCACGACAAGCTGACGAAGGACCACATCGTCATTTCGAATGCGTCGTGCACGACGAACTGCCTTGCGCCGATCGCCAAGGTCCTGCACGAGGCCTTCGGCATCGAGAAGGGCTTCATGACGACGGTCCACGCCTACACGGGCGACCAGCCGACCCTCGACACGATGCACAAGGACCTCTACCGCGCCCGCGCTGCGGCACTGTCGATGATCCCGACCTCGACCGGTGCCGCCAAGGCCGTCGGCCTGGTGCTGCCGGAGCTGAAGGGCAAGCTGGACGGCGTGTCGATCCGCGTCCCGACCCCCAACGTCTCGGTCATCGACTTCAAGTTCGTGCCGAGCCGCAAGGTCACGGTCGAGGAGGTCAACAACGCGCTCATTGCTGCCGCCGATGGCTACCTCAAGGGTATCCTCGCCTACACCAAGGACCCGCTGGTCTCGATCGATCTCAACCACAACCCGGCCTCGTCGACCTTCGCGCTCGACCAGACCAAGGTCATTGAGGGCGACCTCGTCCGCGTCATGTCCTGGTACGACAATGAGTGGGGTTTCTCCAACCGCATGGCCGACACGGCCATCGCGCTTGCGAAGACCATGGCCTGATGCGCAAGGCATAACCCGAACGAAACGCCCGGCTTCGTCCGGGCGTTTTGCTAGGGCAGTACGGCCGCCACGGCCGTAAGGGATCCAGCAAGATGATCATTCGGCCAAGGCCCGGCTTTCTCAGCCTGTTCTTCGTGATGCGCGGCTCGATCGTGCCGCGCACGCTGCCGCAGATCATCGGCATGACGATCTATGCGGTGGCTGTGGTCATTGCCGTGCAGATGTCGGGGCTGAGCTTCGAGAAGTTCAACATCACCCCGTTTGGTCTCGTCGGAATCTCGCTGTCGATTTATCTCGGCTTTCGCAACAACGCCGCCTACGACCGCTGGTGGGAAGCGCGCAAGCTGTGGGGCCAGCTCGTCTATGACATCCGCAATCTGGCGCGCGTGTCGAACTCGCTGGTCGCGGACAAAGCACGACGCCGGTCCTTCCTGATCGACGCGCTGCTGTTCTGCCACTTCCTACGCGCGCATCTGCGCCGGACGGACGCGATGGACAAGGCGCGCGAACTCGCCGGCGATCGCGCGGAGGAGCTTGTCGATTACCGCAACAGGACCGACGCCGTGCTGCGGCGCATGGGCGAGCAGGCCGGCGCGTTGTTGCAGGAAGGCGCGATCGACCCCATCGGCTACCGCATCCTCGATGAGCGCCTGTCGTCGCTGGCAGCCGTGGAGGCGGGATGCGAGCGCATTTCAGGAACACCGTTGCCGTTCGCCTATTCGCTGCTTCTGCGCCGCACCGCCTATATCGTCTGCCTGCTACTGCCGTTCGCCCTGGTATCGGCGACGGGCTGGGCAACGCCGCTGTTCACGGCGCTGATCACCTACACCTATTTCGGACTCGACGCGCTGTCGGAAGAACTGGAGGATCCGTTCGGCACCGAAGCCAACGACCTTCCGCTCGACGGCCTGTGCCGGGTCTGCGAGATTTCCGTCTTCGAGGCACTCGGCGAGAAGGCCCCGCCGCCGCTCGAAGGCGACCGTTACCTCTATACATGATTGCAACCCGGGGCCTGACGCGCTTGGAATTCACACGATGACTGGCGCAACGGTCTGGCAACTTCTGGAAAGGGCAGGAAATGAGCGGCTTCAAGACACTCGACGACATTGGCGAGATCAGCGGCAAGCGCGTCCTGGTGCGCGTCGACCTCAACGTGCCGGTAAAGGATGGCGAAGTGACCGATACAACGCGCATCGAGCGCGTCGCGCCGACGATCAGCGAGCTTTCGGACAAGGGCGCGAAGGTCGTGCTGCTCGCGCATTTCGGCCGCCCCAAGGGCGAGGCGAACCCGGAATTCTCGCTGAAGCAGATCGTGGACGCGACGTCGAAGGTGCTCGGCAAGCCGGTCGCCTTTGCCGAGGATTGCATCGGCGAAAAGGCGGCTGCCGCGATTGAGGCTCTCCCGGCGGGTGGCGTGCTCCTCCTTGAAAACACCCGCTTCCACAAGGGCGAGGAGAAGAACGACGCCGAGTTTACCAAGACGCTTGCTGCCGATGGCGACATCTATGTGAATGATGCCTTTTCGGCCGCCCACCGCGCGCATGCTTCGACGGAAGGGCTCGCCCACCTGCTCCCGGCCTATGCCGGCCGCACCATGCAGGCTGAGCTCGAAGCGCTGGAGAAGGGCCTCGGCAAGCCGGCGAAGCCGGTTGTCGCCATCGTCGGTGGCGCCAAGGTCTCCACCAAGATCGACCTCCTCATGAACCTTGTGAAGAAGGTTGACGCGCTGGTGATCGGCGGCGGCATGGCCAACACTTTCCTCGCAGCCCGCGGTACCGATGTCGGCAAGTCGCTGTGCGAGCATGACCTTGCCGACACCGCCAAGCAGATCATGATCGAGGCGGCTTCGGCCGGCTGCGCCATCATCCTGCCGACAGACGCCGTCGTCGCGCGCGACTTCAAGGCCAATGCCGAGAACGAGACCGTCGGCGTCGAGGCTGTACCTGCCGATGCGATGATCCTCGACGTCGGTCCCAAGACCGTCGAGACCGTTAAGCAGTGGATCGACCGCGCGCAGACGCTGGTCTGGAACGGCCCGCTCGGCGCGTTCGAGCTCACCCCCTTCGACAAGGCAACAGTTGCCGCCGCGCAATTCGCCGGCGAGCAGACGAAGGCCGGCAAGCTGGTGTCGGTCGCAGGTGGCGGCGACACGGTCGCCGCTCTCAACCACGCCGGCGTTGCCGACGACTTCTCCTATGTCTCGACCGCCGGTGGCGCCTTCCTCGAATGGATGGAAGGCAAGGAGCTGCCGGGCGTTGTGGCGCTGATGAAGTAGTCTTCGCTGGCTAGTTTTTGTCACCGACGGCGCGGGACCCCCGCGCCGTTTTTGTTTGGCGTCTGGTTGGGTTTGGTCGTCCACTAAGACCGTAGTGCCTTCGAGCCCCCTCCGGCGCTTTGCGCCACCTCCCCCGCGCCGCGGGGGAGGATCCGGGGTGTGCAGGTTGGAATTTTGGCGGATCAACTGTCCCGCGGCGCAGGAAGTGGCGCATCTTGTCATGACGTCCTCACCCTCAGGATCCTCCCCCATTTATGGGGGAGGGGGACCATGCGAAGCATGGTGGAGGGGGCGTCATGGATCGAAGTGTATCAGGTACGTTCGAGAAAGTTGCCCACTGGCATCTCGTTGTCGCTTGCTACTGGTCCATCGCGAGCGTGGCGCCTCCGAACCCACCGAGGTCGCCGGCATGGCCGCGAAGGTCCTCCGACAACCGAAACATGTCTCATCGCAATGGTGTCTCTGGCGGCTGCAAGAGCGCCCCGAATGACGCATGGTTCCCTCCTGCGGGTGGGGCAACTGCCCTTGCGTCACCGTCACTTAAACATTTGAAATTGCTTTAAACCGATTCGACCGGGGCGCTCGCATTCCGTTCGTTCGCCGCATCTGGTAAGCGGCCTGCATAGTCAAGTTCAGGAGGCAGGTGAATGAGCGAACGTTCCCAGGACATGGCGGCAATGGCCGCTCAGGCGGCAAACAAGGATGGGTTCATTGCGGCACTTGACCAGTCGGGCGGCTCGACCCCGAAGGCGCTGAAGCTCTACGGCATCGACGAGGGCGCCTGGTCGAGCGAGGCCGAGATGTTCGATCTCATCCACCAGATGCGTGCGCGTATCATCAAGTCGCCCGCCTTCACCGGTGACAAGGTGATGGGCGCGATCCTGTTCGAGCAGACGATGGATCGCGACATCGACGGTACGCCGACGGCCGAGTACCTCTGGAAGAACCGCGGCGTCGTGCCCTTCCTCAAGGTCGACAAGGGCCTTGCCGATGCCAAGGATGGCGTCAAGCTAATGAAGGACATGCCGCAGCTCGACGCGCTGCTCGATCGCGCGGTCGAGAAGGGCATTTTCGGCACCAAGATGCGTTCGGTCATCGACGCCGCCAACCAGGCTGGCATCGAGGCAATCGTCGCGCAGCAGTTCGAGGTCGGCAAGCAGATCCTCGCCAAGGGCCTGATGCCGATCATCGAGCCGGAAGTGACGATCTCGATCGCCGACAAGGCTGAGGCCGAGGACCTTTTGCTCGCCGAGATCCTGAAGCAGCTCGACGCGCTGCCGGAAGGCCAGCAGGTCATGCTGAAGCTGACGCTGCCGACCAAGGCCAACCTCTACAAGCCGCTGGTTGACCACCCGCGCGTCATGCGCGTCGTGGCGCTGTCGGGCGGCTACACCCGCGACGAGGCGAACGCCAAGCTGATGGAAAACGACGGCGTGATCGCCTCCTTCTCGCGTGCGCTGACCGAGGGCCTGTCGGCACAGCAGAGCGACGAGGAATTCAATGCGGTCCTCGCTTCGGCGATCGACAGCATCTTCGAGGCGTCCCGCGCCCGATAAGGACGGGATTTTGCGGATGCTGAGGCGTCCGCAGCCATCGGCTCCATGCACCCGGTCCGCTCGCGGACCGGGTTTTTTATTTGCCGTGGCTGAGGCCTGCGGTGATGACGATGAGGCCGAGCGCAATGATGGCGAGCTTCCAGAAATCGGCGCGGCGTTTGAGGCCCGGAAGGCCGAGTGGCTTGATGATCTGGATGATCATGAGGCCGATGATGATGATCGAGAGAATCTTTGTCATGCTGGTCTTCTTTGATCAGCATAGTTGATCTCTGTCAAAGCATGACGATTGTGTCACATAGTTGAGTGGACTCGGGAGGAGATCGGCTCAATAAAGCAGGCCGGCGAGAAATGGAGGAAGTTAAATTGACGTCACGTTATGCCGAGGTCTATGCAAGCTGGAAGTCTAACCCGGACGCTTTCTGGGCTGAGGCTGCAAAAGCGGTAGACTGGATCAAGGCGCCGACCAGGATATTCGACGCCAATAGCGGTGTGTTCGGTCGCTGGTTCCCGGATGCTGTATGTAACACCTGCTACAACGCGATCGATCGGCATGTCGAACGTGGCCGCGCCGACCAGCCGGCAATCATCTACGACGGCCCGATCACGGGCGCGAAGCGCACCTACACCTACGGCGAGTTCAAGGAAGAGGTCGAGGCGCTCGCCGCGGTGCTTCGTCAGCAGGGCGTCGAGAAGGGCGACCGCGTCATCATCTACATGCCGATGATCCCTCAGGCGATGTTCGCTATGCTCGCCTGCGCGCGCCTCGGCGCCGTGCACTCGGTCGTCTTCGGCGGCTTTGCAGCGCGCGAGCTTGCCACCCGCATCAATGACTGCCAGCCCAAGCTGATCGTCTCCGCCTCCTGCGGCATCGAGCCAGGCCGCGTCATCGCCTACAAGCCGCTGCTCGACGAAGCGATCGAGATGTCGACGCACAAGGTCGAGAGCTGCGTCATCTTCCAGCGCGAGCAGCAGGGCTGCGACCTGATCGAGGGGCGCGACGTCGACATGGCCGAAGCCGTCGCGAAGGCCAAGGCCGAGGGTGCGAAGGTTGAATGCGTTCCGGTCGCAGCGACCGACCCGCTCTACATCCTCTACACCTCCGGGACGACCGGCCAGCCCAAAGGCGTCGTGCGCGACAATGGCGGCCATCTCGTCGCGCTGACCTGGACCATGGAGAACGAGTACGGCATCAAGCCGGGCGAAGTATTTTGGGCCGCATCGGACGTCGGCTGGGTCGTCGGTCATTCCTACATCGTCTATGCGCCGCTCTTTGCCGGCTGCACGACGGTGCTGTTCGAGGGCAAACCGGTCGGCACGCCCGATGCCGGCACCTTCTGGCGCGTGATCTCCGAGCATAATGTCGTCGCGCTGTTCACTGCGCCGACCGCCTTTCGCGCCATCAAGGGCCAGGACCCGCAGGGCGAGTTCATCGGCAAGTACGATCTTTCGACGCTCCGCACGCTGTTCCTCGCTGGCGAACGCGCCGATCCCGAGACGGTGAAGTGGGCCGAGACGCGGCTGCGCGTTCCGGTCATCGACCACTGGTGGCAGACCGAAACCGGTCACCCGATCAGCCATAACCCGGTTGGTCTTGGCATGCTGCCGATCAAGTACGGCTCGCCGGCTGTTCCTATGCCGGGGTTCGACGTGCAGGTCGTTGACGATGGCGGTCAGCCTGTCGCCCCGGGCGGGCTCGGCAATGTCGTCATCAAGCTGCCGCTTCCGCCAGGCTGCCTGCCGACGCTCTGGAACGCCGAGGAGCGCTTCCGCAATTCCTACCTCGACGAGTTCCCCGGTTACTACAAGACGGCCGACGCGGGCTACATCGATGAGGACGGCTATCTCTTCATCATGGCGCGCACCGACGACATCATCAATGTCGCCGGCCATCGGCTGTCGACGGGCGGCATGGAGGAGGTAGTCGCGCAGCACCCAGACGTCGCCGAATGCGCGGTGATCGGTATCCATGACGAGATGAAGGGACAGATCCCTTGCGGCTTCGTCGTGCTGAATGCGGGTGTCAGCCGCGATCCAGCGCAGATCGAAAAGGAAGTGATCGCGCTGGTGCGCGAGAAGATCGGCCCCGTGGCTGCGTTCAAGTCGGTGGTGACAGTCAAGCGCCTGCCGAAGACTCGCTCCGGCAAAATCCTGCGCAGCACGATGCAGAAGATCGCCGACAAGGAGCAGTGGAACATGCCGGCGACCATCGACGATCCGGCAATCCTAGGCGAAATCGGCGATGCGCTGAAGGAGAAGGGAATCGGCGTTTAGAGGGAATAGGTGAGTAGGAGAGGAGGGGGTATTAAAGGCTCCCGCGCCTCAGGATGCAGAGCGTAAGTCACTATTTACTGACTCGCCTCCTCTACCACCTGTGTAACGCCTCTTCATTGCCATAACATCTTGGGGCACTGCCCATCACGCCCTCCGCAGCCTTCGCCGCACTTCCCCAAATAACGGGGGCCCGCGAAGCATGGCGGAGGGGCGTGACGGGCTGCCGGACGCTGCTGAATAAGTGCTGCGCAACAAGTCTGGCCCACGATTTCGCATGCGCGCTGGCTGCGGACCCGCTATGCATTGCGGGCAATGAGCCCGCATTCATGATCGAACCTTCCCCCCGAGATTTTCATCTGCTCCATCCGAAGCTGCTCTGGCCGCTGATGGTGGCGCTGCTCGTCATCACCTGGAGCTCGGGTTTCGTCGGCACTCGTTATGCCAATCAAGATGCCGGCGTTGCCATGATGCTGTTCTGGCGCACGCTGTTGTCGGGTCTGCTCCTTCTTCCCTTCGCGCTGCTGCGCGGCCCGAAGATGTCGCTCCGCGCAGTTCTATCGCAGGCTGCCTTTGGCATCCTCGCGGTGTTCATCTACCTCGGCGGCTTCGCGCTTGCGATCGAGCAACGGGTCCCGACCGGACTGGTCGCGCTGATCTCCGACCTCGTGCCGCTGGCAATCGCCGCCATGTCTCAGCCGCTGCTTGGCGAGCGGCTTTCGCCGAGACAGTGGCTCGGCACGTCGGTCGCGGTCGCCGGGGTGCTGATTGTTACGTTCGACAGCCTCAGCATCGGCACCGCGCCTTTGTGGGCCTATGGGCTCACGATCGGGGCGATGCTGGTTTTTGCGTTTGCATCAGTATTGCGCCGTGGCAGCAAGGCCCTCGACATGCCGGTGCACCAGAGCCTCTGCATCCATTCGCTGACCGGCGCCGTGCTGTTCGGCATCTGCGCCCTGGCGCAGGATGGTCTGGCGCCGCCGCTCACGCGTGAGTTTGCGATCGGCATCATCTGGCTGGTGCTGATTGCCACCTTCGCCTGCTACTCGATCTACTACTGGATGCTACGCATGTACCCGGTGGCAAAGGTCAGCGCAGCGATCTACCTCAGTCCGCCGGTCACCATGATCTGGGCCTGGGCACTGTTTTCCGAGCCACTGACCCTGCCGATGATGATCGGTTTGGTCGTGACGCTCGCGGGCGTCTGGCTGACCACAAAGGACTGACGTCATAGCCGTGCCCCCATCATCCGGTCGGATTGACGCGGGAAGCCGCTTTGCGGTTTTCAAGCCGGGCGGGATGCGGTAGAGGGGCGTCCCTTTCCAAATCACACCCCCTTCGCCTTCGCGCGTTTTCGCGCCGGCGGCGAAGCCATGCGAGCACACAAATGTCCGTTCTTCATTGTGGCGTCGACTTCGGCACCACCAACTCCACCGTTGGCCTTTGCGCAGCCGGTGGCGCGCCGTACCTGATCCCGGTCGAGGGAAATGATGTCACGATCCCGTCGGCGATGTTCTTCAGCCTCGAGGATGGCAGCGTGCACTTTGGCCGCTCCGCCGTGCATGAATATATGGACGGCGCCGAAGGCCGGTTCATGCGGGCGCTGAAGTCGATCCTCGGCACCAGTCTGATGAAGGAAACCACGCAGGTCGGCCGCGACCGCATGACCTTCCAGGGACTGATCGGCCGGTTCCTGCGCAATTTGCGCAAGCAGCTGGAGGCGCATCACGGCAGCATGCCGGAGAGCGTCGTGCTCGGCCGGCCCGTGTTCTTCATCGACGGCGACGAGGCTGCCGACCGCACGGCGCAGGACCAGCTCGAGGCTGCCGCACGCGAGGAAGGCTTCAGGCACATCGAGTTCCAGTTCGAGCCGGTGGCGGCCGCGCTCAACTTCGAGCGCGAGCTCAACGACGAGGTGCTCGCACTGATCGTCGATATCGGCGGCGGCACGTCCGACTTCTCGGTGCTGCGCCTGTCGCCTGAGCGTGCCCAGTCGATAGACCGGCGCGACGACATTCTTTCGACTTCAGGCGTTCATGTCGGCGGTACAGACTTCGACCGCCAGCTCAACATTGCACGCGTCATGCCGCACTTCGGCCTCGGCAGCAGCACCAAGGACGGCAAGCGCCAGCTGCCAGTCTGGTACTTCAACGACATGGCCACCTGGCACAAGATCAACCTGCTCTACACGCCGAAGATCGTGCGCGACATTCACTCGCTCCAGCGTGAGGCGGCGGAGCCGGAAAAGCTCGATCGCTACATGCACCTGCTTGAGAACCGTTCGGGCCATCGCCTGGCGGCTCAGGTCGAAAAGGCGAAGATCGAGCTTTCGGACGCCGAAGAAACAGCGGTTCGGCTGAAGGAGCCGGGACTACACCTTGAGGTGCCGGTGACGCGCGGCGAGTTCGAGACGGCGAGCGACGACCTCGTGCGCAAGATCAGGGGCGCGATCGACGAGGCGCTGGTGGCGGCAGGCGTGACCGCCGAACAGATCGACACCGTCGTCATGACCGGTGGCGGCGCGCAGGTGCCACTCGTTCGCCGCGCCTCGACCGAGCGTTTTCCGCACGCGCGCGTCGTCAACACTGATCGCTACGGTGCGGTCGGATTGGGGCTCGCGCTCGACGCCGCCCSCCGCTTCGCCTGAGGCTTTTCCTCCTGCCGTCCTCCTGACAGAATGGTGTCAGGAGGATGCTGGCATAGTGCCCCCGAAATCCTTCTCGAGGACCCTTTGCCATGCGACGCGCAGATCGCCTGTTCCAGATCGTCCAGCACCTGCGCGGCGGGCGCCTTGTGACGGCGCGTATGCTCGGGGAGCGGCTCGAGGTCTCCGAGCGCACAATCTATCGCGACATCGCCGATCTGCAGGCGACAGGCGTGCCGATCGACGGCGAGGCCGGCGTCGGCTACCTGATGCGCGAGGGCTTTGAACTCCCGCCGCTGATGTTCACCCGCGACGAGATCGTCGCCCTCGTTGCGGGCGCACGCATGGTGCGCGCCTTCGGCGGCGCGCAGATGGCGCGCGCGGCGGAGGAAGCGCTGGTGAAGATCGGCGCCGTATTGCCGGAACCTGAAAAGGCCCGGATTGCGCGCACCGAGATCCACATGCCCGACTGGGTGGTGAGTGAGGCCGAGCGCAAGCTGGTCGACATGCTCGAGCGCGCCATCGAAACGCGCGACGTGCTGACGCTCGACTACCGGGACGAAGCCGGCAACTCGACCATCCGCGACGTTCGCCCGCTCGGGCTCTGGTTCTGGGGGAAGGTGTGGACGCTGGTCGCCTGGTGCGAAATGCGCAACGATTTTCGCGCGTTCAGGCTGGACCGCATTTCGGAAGCAAAGTCTGCGGGCCGGACGTTCCGGCCCGAGAGGGGCAAGCAACTTGCCGATTTCTACCGCTGCTGGGAAGCGCGCGGCAACGCGTGAGGATTACTCCTCGTCTTCGTCCTCGTCCTGACGGGTCGACTTCAGCGAGGACAGCTTCGCGAAGACGGCATCTGCGTCCAGTTCTTCGTCTTCCTGGTTCTCGTTGATGTCGAGATCTTCCGTCATCGAGGCGGGCAGCAGGGTGTCGCCGGTCGGCGGTGCCGGCGGCAGGCCGCGCGACGCACGCTGGACTTCGAGATCAAGGTCGATCTGCGAGCACAGGCCAAGCGTGACCGGATCCATCGGAACCAGGTTGGCCGAGTTCCAGTGGCTGCGGTTGCGGATCTGCTCGATCGTAGACTTGGTCGTGCCGACGAGGCGCGAGATCTGCGCGTCCTTGAGCTCCGGATGGTTCTTGACCAGCCACAGGATCGCGTTCGGGCGGTCCTGGCGCTTCGACAGTGGCGTGTAGCGCGGCGTGCGGCGCTTCGACTCCGGCACGCGAACCTTCGGGTCGGACAGCTTGAGGCGGTAGTTCGTGTCCGCTTCGCCGCGGGCAATCTCCTCACGCGTCAGCTGACCGGTGATGATCGGATCGAGACCCTTGATGCCCTGCGCGGCTTCACCATCGGCGATAGCCTTGACCTCAAGCGGATGCAGCTTGCAGAAGGTGGCGATCTGGTCGAACGACAGTGCCGTGTTGTCAACCAGCCAGACGGCGGTCGCCTTCGGCATCAGCAGTGTGTTGGCCATAGGATAAATCCTCTCGTTCGCCCGCGTCCCTGTCGCGGGCGGTGGCAAGCCACCAATTTATGGGAAATCAGTGACGCATATAGCGGCATTTTGTTCCGTCCGCAACGAAAAGCGGCAGAAAAGCCGAGTTACCCGTCGTTACGCACAAAGTGCAGCGTTCCGGCTATGCGCGGGCCCTTTTGCTCCTTGTCGTCGGCCGGGTGGTTGATCCCGTCTATGACCAGTACTTCCTCGAAATCGAACGGGCTTATGCCTTCCAGGCACGCGACATTGACGCCGTACTCATTCTGGTTCGAACGACGAAGGTGATGGGTGTAGATGCCGCACTGCGAGCAGAAATAGTGCTGCGCGGTGCCGGTGTTGAAGGTGTAGGTGGATAGCTGCTCAGCCCCCTCGACGATCTCGAACTCGTCGCGAGCCGCACCCACGGCGATCGCCCCGCGCATGCGGCACAGCGAGCAGTTGCAACGGCGCGCGCTGGCAAGACCGTTCTTGAGTTTCGTGCGGAAGCGCACCGCACCGCAGTGGCACGCGCCGTTGTAGGTGGTCATTGCTTCTTTCCTCTCAGAATACGTCGAGCACGATCTTGCCGATGTGCTCGCCTTCCTCCATGCGCTCGTGCGCGCGCCAGGCCTCGGTGAGCGGGAAGATCATGTCCATGACCGGCTGCACCTTGCGGGCGGCAAGCAGCGGCCAGACCTTCGCCTCGAGTTCGGCGGCGATCTTCGCCTTGAACTCGACCGAGCGGGGCCGCAGCGTCGAGCCGGTATGGGTGAGGCGCTTGACCATCAGCCGCGAGATGTCGGCGGTGGCCTTGGCACCGCCAAGCGTGGCGATCTGGACGATGCGGCCCTCGACGGCGGCGGCGTGGTAGTTGCGGTCGACATAATCGCCACCAACCATGTCGAGGATTACCTCGACGCCCTTGCCGCCGGTCTCCTCCTTGACGACGCGGACGAAATCTTCCTCCCGGTAGTTGATGGCGCGGGTGGCGCCGAGGCTGACGCAGGCGAGGCACTTCTCCTCGCTCCCCGCCGTTGTGAAGACCCGCGCGCCGAAGGCGTTGGCGAGCTGGATCGCGGTGGTGCCGATGCCGGACGAGCCGCCGTGGACGAGAAAGTCCTCGCCCGCCTTCAGCCCGCCGCGCTGGAAGACGTTGTGCCAGACGGTGAAGAAGGTCTCCGGGATTGCTGCCGCTTCGGTGAAAGTAAATCCGTGCGGGATCGGCAGCGCATTGGTTTCGTGGACGACGACATATTCGGCATAGCCGCCGCCAGCCGTGAGTGCAGCAACACCGTCGCCGACGCGCCAGCGGGTGACGCCGTTGCCGACCGCAGCGACTTCACCAGCGGCTTCCAGACCCGGAAGGTCGGATGCGCCGGGCGGCGGCGGGTAGGCGCCCTTGCGCTGCAGGACGTCCGGCCGGTTGACGCCGGCGGCGCGGACCCGGATCAGGATCTCGCCTTCGCCCGGCTGCGGCACCGGCCGCCGTTCGGGCTTCAGCACCAACGGGTTGCCCGGCTCGCTGATGGCAATCGCGGTCATCACCTCGGGAATCATCTCTGCCACCTCATCCCTGCGTTTCCTTCATTGTGGTCCTTATGTAGACTTGTTTCCGCCAGGGCAATTGAAGGAGTTCAAAATGGCACTGTTCGATGATGAACCCTTGAGGCCGAAGAAGGTCCACGAGATCGGGCAGGACCTTTCATTGCTCTCGGTAGATGAACTGCGCGAGCGCATCGAACAGCTCAAGGCGGAGGTGAAGCGCCTCGAAGCAGAGCTTGTCAGCAAGGGAAGCAGCAGGCTCGCCGCGGAGTCCTTGTTCCGACGCTGATCGGCAAGATCAGTATATAAGGTAGACTTTCAGGTGCATTAAAATTATCGATTATTCAAATGTCTGGGTTGCACCTACGGTCGGAAAGACAAGGCTCGGTCGAAGGAAGTTGGATGCCGGAAATGAACAGGTCCGCATGGTATGGCTCTGTCGCTGGCAATCGCCTTCACACGGCCGTCATCTACACACATCAAGGAGAGTGAAAAGACTTTGGCCGTCGGTCAGATGGGAGGCCGACGCGCTGACGTGTAACAGGACACATCGGAGCGCAGTGATGCGCAAAACGACAAGGGCATGGCCGTCGCATGGAACCGGCGGCGTAAAGAAGAGGGAGCACTACGCATGAGATCACTGTTTAAGGCCGGTCTTGCGGCCGCCGTTGCGCTTGCAGTCACCGGCATGGCCGAGGCGCAGCAGCGCACACCACTCACGATTTACACCGCAGTCGAAAACGACCAGCTTGAGCCGTTCAAGCAGGCGATCGAAGCTGCCGTGCCGGAAGTCGAGGTCGTCTGGGTCCGCGACTCCACCGGCGTCATCACCGCCCGTTTCCTTGCCGAGGCAGAGAATCCCCAGGCCGACATGGTGCTCGGCCTCGCACTGTCGAGCCTGCTGATGTTCGACGAAAAGGGCCTGCTCGAAAGCTACAAGCCGGCCGCCCAGGATGGCCTGCGCGAAAAGTTCCGCGACCGTCGCGACGCCCCGACCTGGACCGGGATGGACGCCTATGTCGGCGTCGTCTGCTTCAACAGCGCCGAAGCTGAGGGCGCAGGCATCGCGCAGCCGACCTCGTGGAAGGATCTGCTGAAGCCCGAGTTCAAGGACAAGATCGTCATGCCGCACCCGGCCTCGTCCGGCACCGGCTACCTGATGGTGGGCGGCTGGCTGCAGATGATGGGCGAGGAAGAGGGCTGGAAGTTCATGGACGGCCTGCATGAGAACATTGCGGCCTACCTCCACTCCGGTTCGGCTCCTTGCGTCCAGGCTGCCCGCGGCGAGCGCGTCGCTGGTATCGCCCTCGACATGCGCGGCGTCTACGAGCGTTCGCAGGGCGCGCCGCTGGAGATCGTCGTTCCGGAAGAAGGCTCCGGCTGGGAAATGGAAGCGACGGCGATCGTGAAGGGCTCGAAGAACCTCGATCTCGCTAAGAAGGTCGCGGACTGGGGCGCCTCGAAGGAAGCCAACGAGGTCTACTCGCAGACTTATGCAGTCGTTGCTCATCCTGAGGTGCAGAACACTCCGGACGGCTATCCGGAGAACATGGAAGCGAAGCTGATCGACAACGACTTCGCCTGGATGGCTGCGAACCGCGAGCGCATCCTCGCCGAGTGGAGCAAGCGCTACGAGTCCAAGGCGGCTCCGAAGAACTGACGGACCGGTCCGTCCCGCGGGCAGCCTCCGGGCTGCCTGCTGCTCCGGCCCCACACGGGGGCGAGCCAACGCCAGCCGCCTCTCCTTCGTGCCACCCCGATGCGGTTGTTCGAAGTGACCTGCGGCGCGGGCTAGGCGCTCAAAATGCGCCTTTCCTCGGAACTATCGTGCCCGTCAGGAGAGAAGTTTGAATATCCCGTCCAAAGACCCCAGTGTTCGCTCCTCGTCGCTGCGAGTTCGCGGCCTTTTCAAGAGGTTCGGCGCCTTTACGGCGCTGCATGGCATCGACCTCGATGTGGCGAGCGGAGAGTTTGTCTGCTTCCTTGGCCCCTCGGGCTGCGGGAAGACGACGCTGCTGCGGGCCATTGCCGGCCTCGACCGGCAGGATCAAGGCAGTATCGAGATCGGCGGAGTCGATGTCTCCAATGCGCCGCCTTCCGAACGGGATTTCGGCATCGTCTTCCAGTCCTATGCGCTGTTCCCGAACCTGACAGTCGCCGACAACATCGCCTATGGCCTCGTCAACCGCCGCACGCCGCGGGCCGAGATCGAAACGCGCGTTTCCTCGTTGCTCGCGCTTGTTGGCCTGCCCGACCAGGGCAAGAAATTTCCGATCCAGCTTTCCGGCGGCCAGCAGCAGCGCGTGGCGCTCGCCCGTGCGCTCGCAACCTCGCCGGGCCTGCTCCTTCTCGATGAGCCGCTGTCGGCACTCGATGCGCGCGTGCGTTTGCACCTTCGCGAGCAGATCTGCGACCTGCAGCGGCGCCTTGGCGTGACCACTATCATGGTGACGCACGACCAGGAAGAGGCGCTCACCATGGCCGACCGCATCGTGGTGATGAACCACGGTGTCATCGAGCAGATCGGCACGCCCAACGAGATCTACCGCCGGCCGGCGACCGCCTTCGTGGCAGATTTCGTCGGCAAGATGAACTTCTTCCACGGCACGCTGTTCGAGAAGGGCAAGGTCAGCTTCGCGGGCATCAACGTCGCGTGCGACGACTGCCGCGGCTTCTTGCCCGGCAGTCCGGTTTCGGTTGGTCTGCGCCCCGAAGAGGTGCGCGTGCGCAACGTCAGCCCCGATGACGTCAACGCACTGCACGCCGAGGTCGAGGAGCTCGAATTCATGGGCGCGTTCTGCCGCGCCAAGCTCGGAATTGCCGGCGTGAAGACGCCGCTCTTTGCCGATTTCTCCGCCAACCTGATGCGCGACCTCGCGGTCGAGCGCGGCCAGAAAATCTGGGTGGCGCTGCCGCCCGAGGCGCTGCGCGTCTTCCCGAACGGTGAGGCGCATGCGCAGGAGGTCGCGGCATGAGCATCGCCGCGTCGCCTGAACATGCCACGGCGGTTGCCGCACGTCCGGCACGCCGCCTCCTCAGCGAGGAGCGGATAGCAAACGGCCTGCTGCTAGTCCTCTGCCTTGCGCTCGTTGTCGGCATTGTGCTGCCGCTGTGGGCGTTGTTGTCGAAGGCGTTTCTGAACGCCGCGGGGCAGTTCGTCGGCCTTGCCAATTTCGGCGCCTATTTCTCGAACCCGATCCTGATGGACTCGCTGTTCAACAGCGTCTGGGTCGCGGTTCTGTCGACGGCGATCGTCATACCGCTCGCCTTTACCTATGCCTATGCGCTGACGCGCACCTGCATGCCGGCCAAGCCGTTCTTCTACGCGCTGGCGCTCTTGCCGCTGTTTGCGCCGTCGTTGATGTCGGCGCTGTCGCTGGTCTACATCTTCGGCAACCAGGGCTTCGCCAAGGGCCTGTTGTTCGGGCATTCGATCTATGGCCCGATCGGCATCGTCATCTCGCAGGTGACCTACACCTTCCCGCACGCGATGCTGATCCTCGTCACCGCGCTCAGCATCTCTGACGGCCGCCTCTATGAGGTTGCCGATGCGCTGGGCACGCCGAAGCGCCGCATCTTCTTCACCGTGACGCTGCCGGGTGCGCGCTACGGTCTCATCAGCGCCGCTTTCGTGGTCTTTACCCTCGTCATCACCGACTTCGGTATCCCGAAGGTGATCGGCGGCCAGTTCAACGTGCTCGCAACTGACGTTTATCGTGCTGTGGTCGGCCAGCAGAATTTCGAGATGGGCGCGGTTGTCGGCATGATCCTGCTGGTGCCGGCGATCCTCGCCTTCGTGGTCGATCGAGCGACCAACCGCCGTCAGGTGGCGCTGCTTTCGGCGCGCGCGGTGCCCTACCAGCCGAAGCCGTCGTCGCGGCGCGATCTCGGCTTCACCGCCTATTGCCTGTTCGTCGGCCTGCTGCTGGCCGTCGCGCTCGGCATCGCGATCTGGGCGTCGTTCATCAAATACTGGCCGTACAATCTCAGTCTCACGCTGAACAACTACAACTTCCAGCGCTACGAGCCGATGGGCTGGGCTCCCTACTTTACCTCTCTGCAGATGGCGGCGCTGACGGCGATAATCGGCACGGCGATCATCTTCACCGGCGCGTATCTGATCGAGAAGACGCAGGCCTCGCCTGTCATGCGCGCGTTCGCGCACTTCCTGGCGATGATGCCGGTGGCGGTGCCGGGACTGGTGCTCGGCCTCGGCTACATCTTCTTCTTCAATGCGCCGTGGAATCCGCTCAACTTCCTCTATGCGACGCTGGCGATCCTGGTGATCAACACGGTGACGCACTTCTACACCGTCTCGCACATCACCTGCCTGACGGCGCTGAAGCAGATCGACCGCGAGTTCGAGGCGGTGTCCGCGTCGCTCAAGGTGCCGTTCTGGCGCACCTTCAGGCGCGTGACGGTGCCGATCTGCATGCCAGCGATCCTGGACGTGGCCGTCTACATGTTCGTCAACGCGCTGACGACCGTCTCGGCAGTGATCTTCCTCTATGGCGCCGGCACCAAGCTCGCCTCAATCTCGATCGTTCACATGGACGAGGCAGGCTTCATCGCGGGCGCCGCGGCGATGGCGACGCTGCTTGTCGGAACGGCCATCGGCGTGAAGGCGCTGCACATCGTGCTCGACCGGTTCGTGTTCGGACGCCTGCAGGCCTGGCGCCAGCGCTGAGGGCGGTTCAACGCCCTCGCCTTGTTGGGGAAAAATTTACGCCCAGACGGGACTGCGGGACGGAGATTACTCCGTCCCTGCGGCGGCTTCCCGCATCTGCGGACGAGCAATCCGCACAGGCGGATAGTTAATCGGAAAAATCGTTAGGTCCAATAGGAATTAACGATTGTACATATGATCTGGGGCGCATCAGTGTCGCCTCAAATACCGTTCCCGGAGGTTCTGGAAAATGTCGAACGATGCAGCTGCATCAGCCTTTGAAGATCCGCGTCTTGGCGAGCCGTTCCTGCTGACGCCTGGCCCGCTTACCACCTCCTGGGAAGTGAAGCAGGCGATGCTGAAGGATTGGGGCTCGTGGGACGGCGATTTCCGCGCCATGACCAAGGCCCTGCGCACTGGGCTGCTTGAGCTGATCGACGACAAGAACGGCGAGTACGACTGCGTTCCCATGCAGGGCTCGGGCTCCTACTGCGTCGAATCGATGCTTGGCACCTTCGTGCCGAAGGATGGCAAGGTCCTCGTGCTCGCCAACGGCGCCTACGGCCTGCGCGCCGCGCAGACGATGGAGTATCTCGGCCGCGCCTATACGCTGATCGACAAGGGCGATTACCTGCCGCCGCGTGGCGATGAGGTGGGTGCCGCGCTCGACGCCGACCCGGCGATCACCCACGTGCTTGCGATCCATTGCGAGACGAGCTCGGGCATTCTCAACCCGGTTCCGGAAATCGCCGAAGCCACCTTCGCGCGCGGCCGCAAGCTGCTGATCGACTCGATGAGCGCGTTCGGCGCCGTTCCGCTTGAGGTCAGCAAGATCCCGTTCGAGGCAATGGTCTCGTCCGCCAACAAGTGCATCGAGGGCGTGCCTGGCTTCGGCTTCGTCATCGCCAAGAAGTCGGCGCTTGAGGCCGCCAAGGGGAACAGCCACTCGCTGTCGCTCGACATCCACGCGCAGTGGGCGGCAATGGAAAAGACCGGCCAGTGGCGCTTCACGCCGCCGACGCATGTCGTGGCCGCTTTCCTCGAAGCGCTGAAGACCCACAAGGCTGAAGGCGGGGTGGCCGGTCGCGGCGCCCGCTACGCCCGCAATCGCGACGTGATGGTCGCCGGCATGCGCGAGCTCGGCTTCGAGACCCTGCTCGACGACCGCTGGCTGTCGCCGATCATCGTCACCTTCTTCTGCCCGGCGGACGAGAAATTCGAGTTCAGCCGCTTCTACGAGCTGATGAAGGAAAAGGGCTTCATCATCTATCCGGGCAAGTTGACTGTCGTGGATTCGTTCCGCATCGGCTGCATCGGCCGCATGGACGAGCATGTCATGCGCCGCGTGGTTGCTGCCGCCAAGCAGTCGCTCGAAGAAATGGGGGTCGCCACCGCCGCCCCGCCGGCTGCCGCGCTCGCCGAACGTTCGCGCCTTGCCGCCTGAGAATTTTTTAGGAGACTTTTCAATGAACCAGCACACTCCCGTCAGCGTCACTGCCAATGGCCGGGACTATTCATGGCCGCGCGTCTGCGCGATTGCGATCTGCCTTGACGGCTGCGANGGCCGCAGGCTGCACCATGATCGTGCGCCCGGCGGACCTCACCCCGCTTACCGCCCTTGCCCTTGGCGTTTTGGCCGAGCGCGCTGGCATTCCTGCGGGCGTGCTGCAGTTCGTGACGGGTTCSAGCCGCGTCATCGGCAAGGTGCTGACCGACTCCGAAACCGTGCGCAAGCTTTCCTTCACCGGCTCGACCGAGGTCGGCCGCGTGCTGATGGAGCAGAGCGCTTCGACCATCAAACGGCTGTCGCTCGAACTTGGCGGCAATGCGCCGTTCATCGTCTTCGACGATGCCGATCTGGACGCCGCCGTCGATGGCGCGATGATCGCAAAGTTCCGCAACGCGGGCCAGACCTGCGTGTGCGCCAACCGCATCTATGTCCAGCGCGGCGTCTATGACGCCTTTGCGGCAAAGCTCGCCGCCCGCGTTGAAGCGCTCAAGGTCGGCAATGGCCTTGAGGCCGGCACCGAGATCGGCCCGATGATCGAGGAAAAGGCGATCCAGAAGGTCGAGGCCCACATCGAGGATGCGGTGTCGAAGGGCGCGAAGCTCGTTGCCGGCGGCAAGCGCCTTGGCGGCCTGATGCTGCAGCCGGCGGTTCTCACCGGCGTTACCTCCGACATGGCGGTGACCCGCGAGGAGACTTTTGGCCCGCTCGCCCCGCTCTTTGCCTTCGACACCGAGGACGAAGTCGTGGCGCTTGCCAACGACACGATCTACGGCCTTGCCGCCTATTTCTACACCAGGGACCACGCCCGCGCGGTACGTGTTTCCGAAGGCCTCGAATACGGCATGGTCGGCCACAACACCGGCCTSATCTCSAACGAGATGTCGCCCTTCGGCGGCGTSAAGCAATCCGGCCTCGGCCGCGAGGGCTCGAAGTACGGCATCGAGGAATATCTCGAGATGAAGTACATCTGCTCGGCGATCTGAACGGATCGCCACCCATCATGAGACGTCGCTGGAAGCGCTAAAAMCCCGCCTGCGTTTTGCGCTTTTGCGTCCGGCAAACATCGCGCGGCTGCCGCCGCCCGGTTGAGCTGCCTTCTTGTGGGGACCGAAATGGACCGAGGCACGGGCGGTGGTGGAGAACCGGCCGTGCCTCGGGTTGCCGCGCAGGGAGGTCAGCGCATCTTTGCGATCCTGTGGCGCAGCCAGCCGGATGCGAGTTCGGCAAGCAGCACGAGGACGATGATGGTGAGCAGGATGGCCGCGACGCGGGTGTTTTCGAGCTGCTGCGTCGTACGCTTGAGATACCAGCCCATGCCGCCGCCGCCGAAAAAGCCGACCACGGTCGCCGCGCGGAAGGCGACGTCCCAAGTGTAGATCGCAATGCCGGTGAAAGCGACGCGGATCTGCGGCAGCACCGCATACTGGAACACCTGCAGGTTGCTCGCTCCCACCGAACGCAGCGCCTCAACCGGGCCCATGTCGATCGCCTCGAGCTCGTCAGCGAACAGCTTGCCGGCGAAGCCGACGCAGAACACGGTGAGCGCGAGTGTGCCCGCCAGCATGCCGAAACCGAGCACGGTGACGAACAGGATCGTCCAGATCGTCTCGTGAATCGAGCGGCTGCCCATGATGGCGAAGCGACCGAGCGGATAGGCGATGCGGCGGCTGATGGTGATGTTGCGCGCCGCCATCCAGGCAAGCGGGATCGCTAGGACCACGCCGAAGAAGCCGCCCAGCAGCGACATCTCGATCGTGCGCAGCACCGAATGCAGGAAGCTGTCATCGAGAACATAGTCGATGTCCGGCGGGAAGTAGCGGGKGGCCAAAATCTCCCACAGCCGCGGGAAAGCGCCGATGATGCGGTAGAGGTCAATGTTGAGGAAAGCGATTGACCACGACAGGAAGGCAAGCACCGCGATCAGAACCGCAAAGCGGATTGTCGAGCGCGGATGCTTGTAGCGCGACCACCTGCGAACCGGGGCGGGCATGTGACCGTCAGCTGAAATGGCTGTCATCTGCGCCTCCTCCTAGATCACGGCCTTGCGGGCATAGTGGGAGATGACCTCGCCAATGGCGATCAGCACCAGCACCGCCAGCACCACCAGCGTGACGCCGCCATAGTTGAACATCGCCATCTGCCGGAAGAAGACGAGGCCGAGACCACCCGCGCCGACCAGTCCCATGATTGCGGAGCGGCGAATGTTGATGTCCCATTCGAAGATGATCGTGCCGATCACCACCGGCAGGATCTGCGGCAGGATGCCGTAATACATGACCTGGAACTGGTTGCCGCCGACGGCGCGGATCGCTTCGACCGGCTTGGGGTCGATGTTCTCAATGGCTTCCGCCGTGATCTTCGAGATGAAGCCGACCGAGCGCATGGCGACCGCGAGGATGCCGGGCAGCGCGCCGAGGCCGACAGCGCCGACGAACAAGAGCGCCCAGATGATCTCGTGGATCGAGCGCGACAGCACCATCAGGAAGCGGCCGAGCGGATAGAAGATGTAGCGGTTTGGTGTGACGTTGTAGGCGCCGAACCAGGCGACCGGCAGCGAGAAGACGCAGCCGAGCAGCGTGCCAAGCGTCGCCATCATCATCGTCTCGAGCGCCGGTACGATCAGCGAGGGGACCAGCCCCCAGTCGATCCAGAAGAAGCGCTCGAGCGTGCCAATGATGCCGAGCGCGCCGCCCATGCGCGCCCAGTCAGTGTCCACCATTACGGTGTCCCAGATGCACCAGCCCAGTACGACGGCGATGCACGCGGCGATCACCCAGTTATTGACCCGGCGCCGGCGCTTGCGCTCGACATAGGAAAGATACGGCGCGCCCTGAAGCCCGACGGCGGCAACCATCACAGCACCTCCATCGCATAGATTTCGTCGAGGTCCTGCTTGCGCATGCCCTCGGCCGGCCCGTCGAACTTCTTGTAACCGTCCTGCAGGCCGATGATGCGGTTGCAGGTTTCCAGGGCCAGCTGCACGTCGTGAATGTTGCACAGCACCGGCACCCGGAACTCGCGCGCCAGCTCCTTGATCAGGCGCATTACGTCGCGCGAGATTTTTGGGTCGAGCGCGGAGGTCGGCTCGTCGAGGAGCAGGATTTCCGGCTTCTGCATGAGCGCGCGGGCGATGCCGACACGCTGGCGCTGGCCGCCGGACAGTTCGTCCGCGCGCTTGTCGACATGGTCCTGCAGGCCGACACGCTCGAGCAGCTCCAGCGCCCGCTCGATATCCTCGCGCGGAAACACCTTGAAGAGGCTGCGGAACGCGCCAGTATAGCCGAGCCGGCCGGACAGCACGTTGTCCATCACCGACATGCGATTCACCAGGTTGAACTCCTGGAAGATCATGCCGATCCGCCGGCGCATCCGGCGCAGCTCGCCGCCGTTCAGCTTGCGCACATCCTGGCCGAACAGGATGATGTCGCCGTCGCTTGCCTCGACCAACCGGTTAACGCAGCGGATCAGCGTCGACTTGCCGGCGCCGGATGGGCCAATGACGGCGCAGAAGTCGTCGCCGTCGACGGCAAAATCAATGCCCTTGAGGATCTGAGGCCCGCTCGCCGAGTAGCTTACCTTGAGATTGCGAACTTCCAGTACCGGCACCGGTCTCTCCCTTTCCGCCGGAAGGCCGTTCTCCTCCCGGCCTTCCGCGAAATTCCGTTCGTGTCTCACTTGCCTTCCGCCGCCTTCTCAGCTTCGACCAGCATGCGGATGATGTCGTAGTCCTTGTCCTCCATCGGCACGAACTTCGTCGACTTGATGCCGTCGAACAGCGGTTTGGCGTCGGGATTCTCGTGCAGCGTCAGGAAGGACTCCCGGATCGCGGCCTTGATCGGCTCGCAAAGATCGTTGCGATAGACCATCGGGTCCTGCGGAATGATGTCGGATTCCCAGAGGACGCGGAAGTCCGAAGGCTTGGCCAGCTCGCGGTCGATGACGTTGTCGAGGCGGTGGGTGGCGACGAAGGCGCTGTCGACGCGTCCTTCCTTCACGGCAAGCGCCGACTGGTCATGGCCACCGGTATAGACGACGCGCGAGAAGTACTGTTCGATTTCCGGGCCGGTCTTGACCACCTCGCCGAACACCATGCGCGGCATCAGGTTTCCGGAGGTGCTGGCCGGATCGGCAAGGCCGACGACGGTGCCCTTGAGGGAATCGATGCTGTCGAACTTGGACTCAGCGCCAACAAGCAGCACCGCGCGGTAGCCCGGGCCTTCCTCCTGGAAGTGGCCCTTGGTCTTGGTGTAAGTAGCGAAGACTTCGAGCTTCGGGTCCTTTTCGTGCGCCAGCACGTAGGAGTTCGGGCCGTGCACGCCCACATGCACCCAGCCATTCACCATGCCCTCGATCACCGAGGCGTAGGAGGTCGGCATGAAGAACTCGATGCTCTTGCCGGTCTTCTCCTTCATCGCCTTCAAAAGCGGCTGGTAGATGTCGAGCTCCTGCGTGGTCTCCTCGGTCGGGATGATCGAGAACACCAGCTGGCCGGGATCAACGCATTCCTGGGCATAAGCGTGGGCAGAAATACCTGCGACGGCGGTCGCTGCCGCAAGCGTGGCAGCAAATTTCCTCAGCGACTTCATCTTCTCCTCCATGATGACAAAAGTCGGGGGCTATTGTTCGGCTTCTCCTCCCGGCCGCTCCCCTATGCGGCCGATGCCTTTTCCTCCAGCCCGGCAGCGACCAGCAGTTCCTGCCGCTCACCGATGAAGTTCTGTCCGCGCTCTCCCTCGAAGGCGCTTTCGATCAGTTCCCGCCACTCGGCTTCCTCAATTCCATAGTGACGATAATCCGTCGCAACCCCAAGTTTCGAGAGGGTTGTCTCAAGGCGTTCTGCCGCGCCAGCCGCATCGCACCCGAAAATCGCGCGCAGGCCCTCCTCGCAAATGCCGCCATGGCCGGCGACGCTGCGGATGATCATTGGGAGGCTGAACGAACAGGCAATGCCATGCGGCACACCGTGGCGCAGGGTGATCGGATAGGAAAGCGAATGGGCAATTGCCGTCTTGGTGTTGGAGAAGGCAAAACCGGCCAGCGTGGCCGCCCGCGCCATGCGCTCGCGCAACTGCGGGTTGCGCAGGTCGCCCGCGAGAGCGGGCAGCGTCGACAGTACGCCGCGCGCGGCGGCCACTGCATGCGCCATCGACACGGGGTTGGCGTTGCGGTTCCAGAGGCTTTCGAGCGAGTGGGAGAGGGCGTCGAGGCCAGTCTGGATCGTCAGGTCCTTCGACTTGCCGATCATCAGCGCGGGATCGACCAGCGCATATTGCGGATAGAGCGCGGGATGGGCGAGCGAATATTTCACGCCGTTCGCGTTGTCCCAGACCGTGCCCCAGCAGGTTACCTCGCTGCCGGTCCCCGCAGTCGTCGGCACGGCGATCAGCGGCCAGGGATTGATTGTGTCGGCACTTGCGCGCTTCTTGAGATACGCCTCCATCGCGTCGAAGTTGCCGCGCGCGGCGGCAAACACCTTGGCCGAGTCGATCACCGAGCCGCCGCCGAGCGCGACGATCACCTCCGGCGCCGTCTTAAGCCCGGTAAAGCGTGCCGTCTGGTGCCGCAGGTGGTCGATGTCCGGATTGGGCGCAATGTCGTCGATGATCAGCACCGGCTCACCTGCGCGCTTCGCCAGCTCCTCGGTCAGCCCGCGGAAATAGGGCTCACCGTAGGTGACCAGCGCATAGCTGCGGCCTGAAATCAGGTTGCAGAGCTCGGAGAAGCTTCCCTGACCGAAACGAACATCGACTGGGTTGCGATAAGACCACACGACACTTTCCTGAGTTGTTTTCATTCAGGTGCAGAAAGGTCGCCGACATTCGGTCCATTGACTAATACAAATCCTGTGTGATTAGCATAGACCGTGTCTATAGTTTTCACCCACCTCCGCTCCTTCAATGCAGTCGCCGAAAACGGCGGCTTTACTGCGGCCGCGCAGGCGCTGAACATCAGCCAGCCGACTGTGACGACGCAGGTACGCGACCTTGAAGAACGCTACGGTGTCGAGCTTCTGGTGCGGCGCGGCCGGCGCGTCGAGCTCACCGATACGGGCGCCGCGCTCTACGAGATCAGCCGCCGCATCATGCGCCTGCACGAAGAGGCGAGCGAGCTTCTGCAGAACAGCGGCCACATGACGATCGGCGCGCTGCGGGTCGCCGCTGTCGGCCCGTTCCACGCCACCGAAATGGTCGCGCGCTTCCTGCAGGACTATCCGCAGATCAACGTGTCGATGCTGCTCGGCAATTCCGACCAGACGCTGCAGCGGATCCTCGAACTGGAAGCGGACGTCGCCATCCTCGCCCATGTTATTGATGATCCGCGCGTTTTCTCGATCCCCTTCAGTACCCACGAGGTCGTCGTCTTCGTCGATACCGACCATCCCTGGGCCGGACGGGACACGGTGAAGATCGGCGAGCTTGCCACGCAGCGGCTGATCCTGCGCGAGACCGGTTCGACCACCCGGCGCGCGCTGGCGCAGGCGGCCGAGGCCGCGAATGTCGAGATCCGCCCGTTCCTCGAGATTGGCAGCCGCGAGGGAATCTGGAAGGCGGTCGAGCGCGGGCTCGGCATCGGCGTCGTCGCCGACTTCGAGTTTGTGCCGCATCCCCGCCTTACCACGATCCGTTTTGCCGATGCCGACGTGCGCACCGAGTACCGGCTCGCCTGCCTGCAGGAGCGGCGCCAGGCGCCGCGCATTGCCGCCTTCTTCCGCTCAGTCCTTGGGAAGAACATCGCGCTCGACCCATAGTCTACTTCAATAGGAAGCATCCAGAATAACGATTTGGCGAATGGGTGCTCGCCTCGTTAGGCTACTGCTCGAAGAAGCAATTCGAGGCTGAGGATATGAACCAGCACACTCCCGTCAGCGTCACTGCCAATGGCCGGGACTATTCATGGCCGCGCGTCTGCGCGATTGCGATCTGCCTTGACGGCTGCGA